>CAMORK010000012.1 GCA_946623755.1 uncultured Butyrivibrio sp.
CAGCTTCCTTATATCTGACAAATTTCCTTCGCCACGCTCTGGCTTTATCTCTTATATCCTTTATCTGCTTGATATCTTCAAATTCTTCATCTGTGGTTCCCATCGTGATTCTCCCTTCAGGATTTTGTTTTGATGAGTCCTCGCAATTCTTTTCATGTCGTATAAACCACGAAAAAAGAGCCATTCCTGAAATTTCTTTCAAGAATGACTCTCAATATTTCTGTTATGTCATGAACCGAATTTCCTTATTACACCCGATGGAAACCTTTCTGACTGCTACACAAATGCTGTCAAAACTTCCCATCACCCTCTTAAAAGCGCTTGAACACTGGGTTTTATTTGTCGATGCTTTTAAGTTGCGGCCTGTGCTATAGGTAATTCCTTAATCTTCCCGATAACCCCTTATCGTTCCCGACAAGTAATGTTGTCATATTCCTTGTTGTACCTTGTTATCGGAGATTTAAGTGCTGTCACTTTGATGTCCGGTGCTACATCTCTGATCAAGCCTTTGGTTTATGACTCAAAAAAGAGTCATTCTTGAATCTGATTTTTCAGATGCAAAAACGACTCTTTGTAGTCAATTTTTATCACAAGCTTGAACTTCACTCCTTGTTAAACCCGAAGGTTTCCTTTTCTGCTGCTACATTTTTGCTGTCAAAAGGATGGTTCATGCTTGTAAACCCGCATGGTTGCTTGGTTTATCACTTCATGCTTTTAAGTGTCGGGAACAGCAGCACGTCTCTGATAGTTGCACTATCAGTAAGCAGCATGCAAAGTCTGTCGATACCGTAGCCGATACCACCTGTAGGAGCCATACCAACTTCGAGGGCATTGAGGAAGTCCTCGTCTGTGTGCTCAGCCTCTTCGTCGCCGGCTGCTGCGTTGGCATCCTGAGCTGCGAAACGCTCACGCTGATCGATAGGATCGTTTAGCTCTGAGTATGCGTTGCACATCTCCCATGTATTGATGAAGAGCTCGAAACGCTCAACCTTCTCAGGGTCAGATGGCTTCTTCTTGGTAAGAGGTGAAATAGCAAGAGGATGATCCATGATGAATGTAGGCTGGATCAGGTTCTTCTCGCAGTACTCCTCAAAGAAGAGGTTAATGATGTCGCCCTTGGTGTGACGATCTTCAAACTCGATGTGGTGCTCCTTGGCAAGAGCCTTAGCTTCCTCATCACTCTTAACTGTATCGAAGTCGATGCCTGCGTACTTCTTGATAGCGTCGTTCATTGTAAGACGCTCGAAAGGCTTGCCGAGGTCAATCTCATTGTCGCCGTACTTGATAAGTGTTGTACCGCAGACTTTCTCAGCAAGGTAACGGAACATGGACTCTGTGAGTTCCATCATTCCCTCATAATCTGTATATGCCTGATAGAGCTCCATAAGTGTGAACTCAGGGTTATGTCTTGTATCTACACCCTCGTTTCTGAATACACGTCCGATCTCGTATACTCTCTCAAGACCGCCGACGATAAGTCTCTTAAGGTAAAGCTCAAGAGAGATACGAAGCTTACGCTCCTCGTCCAGGGCATTGTAGTGAGTGATGAAAGGTCTTGCAGCTGCTCCGCCTGCGTTCTCAACAAGCATAGGAGTCTCAACTTCAAGGAAGTCACGCTCTGCAAGGAAGTTACGAATCTCACGAAGGATAGCACTTCTCTTCTTGAATGTTTCCTTAACCTCTTCGTTCATGATAAGGTCAACGTATCTCTGACGATATCTGATCTCTGTATCTGTAAGTCCATGGAACTTCTCAGGAAGCGGCATAAGAGACTTGGATAAAAGAGTCAGCTCTTTTACATGAACTGAAATCTCACCGGTCTTGGTTCTGAAGGCAAAGCCCTTAACACCGATGATATCACCGATATCCATCTTCTTGAAATCAGCATAAGCCTCATCGCCAAGATCATTTCTTGAAACATAGAGCTGCATGCGGCCGTCTCTGTCCTGAAGGTTAGCAAAAGAAGCCTTACCCATTACACGCTTGCTCATCATACGGCCTGCGAGAGAAACAAGCTTATCTGCAGGAATATCTGACATAGGAACTACTACTGCCTTACCCTCTTCGTCAACGGGAGCAACAAACTCGAGAGCCTCGAAGTTGTCTCTTACCTGCTGTGTATGATGTGTCTGGTCGTACTTAACGATCTTGAAAGGATCTTTTCCCTGAGCCTGAAGCTCGGAGAGCTTATCTCTTCTTACCTGGCGAAGACGTCCCACGTCCTCTGCAGGTGCATTTTGCTGGTTGTTCTGCTGATTATTCTCTGCCACCTTTTTTCCTCCTGAAATCTATATCTTTCATATTGTACAAAGAGCCGACGAATACTATCGCCGGCTCGTGTTATCTTTAGTCTCTTATCAGACCTCTGATCTCTGAATGCCAAGTACCTTATACTTGAAGACGCCAGCCTGTGTTTCTACAGCAACTGTCTGTCCCTTCTTGGCTCCGATGAGTGCCTTACCAACGGGTGACTCATTTGAGATCTTGCCCTTAAGGCTGTTTGCCTCTGATGAACCAACAATCTTGTATTCAATCTCCTCGTCGTACTCAAGATCTTTAAGCTTAACTGTGCATCCGATGCTGATCTTGTTAATGTCAACATCTGAATCATCTATAACCTCTGCGTTCTTGAGGATCTTCTCGATAACTTCAATTCTTGCTGCGATATCACGCTGCTCATCTTTAGCTGCGTCGTACTCGGCATTCTCAGAAAGGTCGCCCTGCTCTCTTGCTTCCTTAAGTTTCTCAGCAACCTCTTTGAGCTTGACTGTCTTGAGCTCGTGGAGCTCTTCCTCGTACTTGGCAAGTCCTTCTTTTGTTAAAATGTTCTTTTTAGCTTCCATAACAATATGCCCTACCCTTCATAAAAAATATATCTGAAATTCAGTTAATTTCATTTTTTAACTTTGCTATTATACTGTGAATAAATTTATGTGTCAACTGTGGGCGGAAGCATAATTTTAGCGCATGCCTGTTTAAGAGTATCCATGTCGGTCATCTGGTTTATCTCGTTCCTAAACCTCGCACTTCCGGGCATTCCATAGGTGTACCAGGATACGTGCTTACGCATCTCGCGGATTCCGATATATTCACCCTTGTACTTCAGCTGCATATCGGCGTGCCTTATGACTGTGTCGTAGACTTCCTTCCTGCTTGGCCTCTCACAGGCTGCGCCTTCTTCAAAAAAGCTTTTGATCTCCCTGAAGATAAACGGATTACCCTGTGCAGCCCTTGCTACCATGACTCCGTCGCACCCTGTCTGCTCAAACATAGCCTTGGCGCTCTCTCCGTCAACCACATCTCCGTTACCGATCACGGGGATCTTCACAGACTCTTTTACCTGCCTGATGATATCCCAGTCGGCCTTTCCTGAGTAGAACTGCTCTCTTGTCCTTCCGTGAACAGCCACAGCTGTTGCCCCACCTGCTTCTGCTGCCTGTGCACACTCAACGGCATTGACGCTGTTTTCGGTAAAGCCCTTTCTGATCTTGACTGTAACCGGCCTGTCAGAAACCTGCACAAGAGCCGACACTATTCTTTCAATAAGGGCCGGATCCTTCATAAGGGCAGAGCCTTCGCCGTTGCTTACAACTTTCGGTACGGGGCATCCCATGTTAACGTCTAAGATGTCATAGGGCCTGTCCTTGATCATCTCAACAGCCTGCTGCATTATCTCGGGCTCTGAGCCAAAGAGCTGAAGCGAAACCGGATGCTCATCAGGATGAATCTCAAGCAGCATATTTGTGTTTCTGTTCTTATAAATAATAGCCTTGGCGCTGACCATCTCCATGCACACAAGGCCTGCTCCCATCTCGCTGCAGAGCACACGAAAAGGCAGGTCGGAAACACCTGCCATGGGTCCTAAAATTATGTTGTTATCAAGTGTTACGCTTCCTATTTGAAGCTTACCGTATCCTGCCATAAAGTCTTTCTAATTAAAACGCGCCGTTTTCTTCTTCCTCATCCAATGCATCTGCAGCCTTCTCACCCAGCACATAAATCTTATAGTAAATTCCCAGCGCCTCGAACAGGTCCTGTCTCTTTCTCCTGACCTCTCCAACCAAAAGCCCTGCTGTGATCTCATCGTAGGTGATATCCTCTTCATCAGCATTGGTCTCGATTGAAATGCTGCCATCCTCCTCAAAGACAATGGTAAAGATGCCGCCTGCCTCCTGGGTAAAGAGGACACTTATGATGTTGAGCTCCTTCTTGATGCTGTCGGGAATCTGCTTAAAAAGCGGGTTAAAGTAATACTTCCGCTCGTAAGCATTGGCTCCGCACAGAACTATCCTTCCGCCTGCTGCCTGCTCAAAGACGCGTCCCTTGTTGGTCTTTTGCATCTCATCTATATGGAGGTCTTCCTCAAACTCTTTGTTATATTCTTCTTCAAATTCCTTGGCACTCATTAAATAAACTCCTTATTCGGGCTGATTCTGATCATCAAATTCCTTGTTCTGTGGCTTATTCCTACGGTTCTTTTCATAGAGGATCTGCAGGCCCCTTAATGTCAGTATGGGATCGTAGATATCGATCTCCTCCGTAAGCTCTGAAATAAGCCTTCCAAGGCCGCCCGTCGCCACTACCTTCATATCCTTAAGGCCTGACTCTCTCTTCATCTCTTCAATAATATATTTGGACTGGCCGATCTGTCCGTAGATAAGTCCCGCCTGCATACTGGAGATGGTCTCCCTGGCAAGGATCGAATCAGGCTTTTTGATCTCGATCTCAGGGAGCTTGGCTGTTCCCTCCCAGAGGGCCTTGGCTGAAATCCTGATACCCGGTGATACAACGCCCGCAAAGAACTCACCCTTTTCATTGATAGGAACGTAGGTGGTTGCTGTACCGTAGTCAACCACCAGCACTGGTCCGCCGTAGATCTCATAGGCAGCAACTGCGTCAACAATAAGGTCAGGTCCGATCTCCCTCGGATTATCTGTTGTGATCTTGATGCCGGTCTTGATTCCCGGGCCCACAATATAAGGCTTCCTGCCTATGTATTTAACGATGGCATTGACCAGAGCGTGCATGACCTGAGGAACAACGCTGGCGATCATAACGCCCTCTATCTGCTCCTTGTCAATGCCGTTATGGCCCATCATCTCCAGCATCTGAATTCCGTATTCATCCGAAGTGTGGTCGGTCTTGCTCATCATTCGGAACGAGCTCTTTAGCTCCTCTCCGTCAAAAACGCCAAAAGTAATATTTGTATTTCCTACATCAACGACTAAGATCATATCCATAGCCTCCTGTTATACATATCCGTAAAGTCCTCTGACAGAAACGTCGCCGGCAGTAACTTCGCGCACCTCTCCGTCATCCATTCTGACAATGAGTTCGCCCTTATCCGTTATTCCAAGAGCTTCTCCCTGCTCGTTGTCAGGTTTTGCAAATTTCTGTTCTACTTCTTCTCTGCTTTTTACTTCCGCAGGTTTTTTAGTATCAAGGAGCATCACTCTTTGTCCCTTGTTCACCAGTCTCTTTTCATACTGGTCCTTAAGGAGCGATAAGTCCTGTGTCTTTTCAAACTTCTCGTAGTTCTCCTCAAACCTCTCCATAACCCGGGCCACCACAAGACTCCTGTCGATAGGCCGTCCGCATCCGGTCAAAAGAGATCCTGCCACATCCTTAATTTCTTCCGGAAAATGCGCCATATTGACGTTTATCCCGACTCCGATGACAACATCAGCTATTCCGCCCTCGGGAGCCATGTGAAGCTCTGTCAGTATTCCGCAGATCTTCCGATCCGCCAGGATAACGTCATTGGGCCATTTTATATTGCAGGTAAAAGAGCTCTCTGAAATGCTCTCATTTATAGCCTGTTCTGCGCCTTCTGCCACCGACAGTCCCATAACCAGCGTGAGCATGGAAATGCTCTCTACGGGGACCTTAGGCCTCACAATAAGGCTCATGGCAATATTGGCACCGGCAGGAGTCTCCCATGACCTGCCTCTTGAGCCGCGACCCGTTTCCTGTTTATCTGCCACCACCAGCATTCCGTGGGGCGCGCCCTCTTCTGCAAGTCGTCCTGCGTCGTCGTTGGTGGAACCTGTTACATCTTTGTACCAAATGTTGCAGGCTGCCCATTTCGTGTGCAGCTGCTCACTTATATGTTCTTTACTAAGCATTATTTCTTGAGTGTCGCATACATTACTGCCTTAATAGTATGCATGCGGTTCTCAGCCTCCTCAAATACAATAGAGCGCTCTGACTCAAATACTTCATCCGTAACTTCCATCTCATCAAGGCCATATTTCTTCTTGATGTCTTTTCCGATTCCTGTGTTAAGGTCGTGGAAGGATGGCAGGCAGTGCATAAATACGCATCCGTCTCCTGCATTCTTCATGATGTCCATAGTCACGCGGTAAGGCGATAAGGTCTGTATCCTCTCCTCCCATACGCTGTCGGGCTCGCCCATGGATACCCAGATGTCGGTGTAGATGACGTCTGCGCCATTGGTTCCCTCGATGGCGTCCTCAGAGAAATCGATCACTGCACCTGTCTGTGCTGCGATCTCCTGACATGTGTCAACAAGCTCTTTTGACGGGAAGTACTTCTTGTTGGATACTGCAGTGAAGTGCATTCCGAGCTTAGCGCACAGAACCATCAGGGAGTTACCTGTGTTGTACCTTGCATCACCCATATAAACAAGGTGGATACCTTTAAGGTGACCAAAGTGCTCTTTTATCGTAAGAGCATCAGCAAGCATCTGTGTGGGGTGGAACTCATTGGTCAGGCCGTTCCATACCGGCACTTTGCTGTGCTTAGCTATTGTTTCAACTATTTCCTGCTCAAAGCCTCTGTACTCGATTCCGTCGTACATGCTTGCAAGAACACGCGCTGTATCTGCGATGCTCTCCTTCTTGCCGATCTGGGAATCTGTAGGGTTAAGATAGGTTGAACCCATTCCGAGGTCGTGTGCAGCAACTTCAAAGGAACATCTTGTTCTGGTGCTGGTCTTCTCAAAAATAAGAGCTATGTTCCTGCCCTTAAGCTCGTCATGAAGAATACCGTTTTTCTTCTTGTCCTTGAGCTCTGCAGCCAGGTCAATGAGGTACTCTATCTCTTCAGTGGTAAAATCCAGCAGTTTCAGAAAATCTCTTCCGTATAAATTCATGATGCTCCTCCTCCAAAAATAAAAATAGTCCCTTGACTCCGTCCCTGGAGACCATTTTGGAGTCAAAAAGGGGACTGCCAAACTAGCAATCCCCTACATTCTATCATATATGCTTTATTTCGTGCACCCCAAATTACCAGAATACATGAGCTCCGATGACGATTCCCTCTCTTCCGTTTGCACGTCTGAAGTGAAGGGCTGATCCAACGGTTGTCTCTCCGTTGATTGCTGCCTGAGCTGCCTGATAATTGGAATCACTGATCTTGCCTGAGTTGTATACTCTTGCAACAGTTCCGTTAAGAGCAGGTGTGAACTGACCTGATGCATAGATTACACCGTAGATACTGCTCGGGTAACCACCTGACTTAACACGGTTCATAACTACCGCACCGACTGCAACCTTGCCTTCATAAGGCTGGTTACCTGCCTCACACTGGATAAGTGCTGCAAGGAGCTTGACCTCATCAGCATCTGCGCTGACTGCTCCGCGGTTCTTGGTAAGTGCCGCCTTCTTCTCAGCTTCTTCACGAAGCTTGATGGCTGCTATAGTCTCACCGGAGTCAATCTTGAAGGATGATGTAACATAATCAGCCTGAACATATCCGGTCTCATCATTATAATCAACAGCTATCCATCCGTCGCCCGTGTCCTCGATAAGATCAACAAAGGTATTCTCTGCCAGAACTCCGACAACCTCTGCATCAGCAGAAGCTTCAGCTCTGATATTAAGAGCTGTGCCGTTGCTGGTAACTATCTGCTTACCAACGTCCTGAGCAAGTGCCTCAGCGTCTTCATCAAACAAAAGATACTCGTCCTTGGCCCAACCGATAAGATCGCCTGACTGAACCTTAGTCCAGCCGTCCTGCCTGTCTAAAATCTTACCTCCGCAGTCCTTGTAAAGAACTCCGACCTTATTGCTTTCTTCGTTGGGTTCTTCCCTGACATTCATCACCCGGCTGACATTGGCCATCACGAGATTTGATGTTTCGCTCTCTGAATCACTTTCGCTGCTGCTATCGGATGCTGACTTCTCTGCATTCTCTGCTGCCTTAACTTCCGGTGCGTCACTGTCAATTCCAAGTGGAGCGATGGGACTGATGATATTTGTAATTCCTGTAGCAAGTTCTAAATAGTTCGAAGTGCTTCTTGCCTCTACTGTTATACTCCGGGTAAAAGACATTACCACAACCAGGCCAAGTGCAGCCACGATTTTAATGGTCCCGGAGAATAACTTTGATGTAGTATCCATACAGATTGCTATCCTCTTTTTATTTAAATTTGTTACAAGTATATTGCAACATATTAAGATTTAAACAATTCGGAGGTAATAATAGCAAAGATGGCGCAATTTGTCAAATTTGTATTAAATTTTCGTCAAAAAAGTGTAAAGATTACAGGCTTTTACTCTTGTCGATACATGCAGTCACAGCATCTATCACGGTTCCCCTAAAGCCTTCTTCCTCAAGAACTCTTACAGCCTCGATTGTAGTTCCTGCGGGTGAGCAAACCATGTCTTTTAGCTCGCCCGGATGCTTGCCTGTCTCCAGAACCATCTTGGCACTTCCAAGCACCGATTGGGCTGCAAATTCATAGGCCTGCTTTCTTGACATTCCGCCTGCCACAGCAGCATCTGCCATAGCTTCGATGAATAAAAAGACATATGCCGGAGAAGATCCGCTCACACCTACAACTACATCCATAAGTGACTCAGGTACTGTATATGCCTTACCAAAGCTCTCTAAAAGCTCTTTTACAAAGTGATAAGAGTTGTCATCCACAAGATCGTTCCTGCATACAGCAGAGCATCCCTCACCGACAAGGGCAGGTGTGTTTGGCATTACTCTGATGATCTTGGTGGGCTTTTCAAACTCATTCTCTATCCATGCAATGGTCTTGCCTGCTGCTATGCTGACAATTACCTTGTTCTCGTCGATGCTGTCCATGATGTCAGCGATAACAACCTTGAGATACTGAGGCTTAACTGCCAGAACGATGATGTCTGCCTCCTTGGCGACAGCTGCGTTGGAGTTTCTGGTCTGAATGCCATACTTATTGGCAACCTTAAGACAAGTCTCTTCAGTATTTGCAGAGCCTATGATCTCGTTAGGACCCATGAGGCCCTTCTGCAGGATACCTCCGATCATGGCCTTTGCCATATTTCCCAAACCGATAAATCCTATAGTCATTTTTATCCCCTCCTCTGTCTTGAAGCTTCAAATGTTAGTATTGCTGACGATGTCGCAGCGTTCATGGATTCAACTTCGCCCTTCATTGGAATGAGGACATAGTTTTCTGCCGCATCAGCAGTCTCTTTTGTCAGTCCGTTTCCTTCATTGCCTATAAGAAAAGCTGTTGGTTGTGTATAATCAAATTCGTCATAATTCTTGGTTCCTTTAAGATGGGCGGCATAGGTGTGTATACCCTTTGCCGACAGCTCTTTTACCATAGATGGAACATCTTCTACATATATAAATGGCATCCTGAAAATGGAGCCCATTGTGGATCTGATCACCTTGGGATTATTGATGTCAGCACAGCCCTTGCTGAGAATGACGCCTGTGACACCTGCTCCCTCTCCTGAACGGAGCATGGTTCCGAGATTGCCAGGATCCTGGATGTTTTCAAGAACCAGAAGAAGTGGCGCGTTCTCTTTTCCCGAATCAAGCATCTCCTGATTGTAGCCCACAAGAACCTCATCAAGATCGTAGTCATACTGCCTGATAACTGCGAGGACGCCCTGCGGAGTCTGAGTATCGCTCATCTTCTTCATAACTTCCTCAGAGACCTCTTCAGCGCCGTATCTCCAGAGAATCTCTTTATCCTCTTCACTTGCACCCAGGACGAACTTCTCAGTGACATAGACCTCAGCCACCTGAAGAACAGGAGCTTCCCTGAGCATCTTCATGCCTTCTATTACAAAGACGCCGTCCTCGCGACGGGCTTTGCTCTTTTCCACATAACTTACGACCTTCTTGACGCGGTCGTTAGATGTACTTGTGATCATGGTGATACCTCTTTTGAAACATTTGGGTAGTATATTATAGTATAACACAAAAACCGGGGCAAAAAACGCCCCGGTTCACATCCCCAATAGAAATACCTTATCTAAAATCAGTTCTTTACAACGAGCTTTCCACCACGCTTAGATACTACATCGAAGATAACAGCTGCAAGA
The DNA here is from genome assembly GCA_946623755.1 of uncultured Butyrivibrio sp. Lineage (GTDB taxonomy): Bacteria > Bacillota > Clostridia > Lachnospirales > Lachnospiraceae > Butyrivibrio. The sequence continues at coordinate 10,290 of CAMORK010000012.1, forward strand.
AGAACGATACCTTTTACAACCTTCTGCATGTTGGCATCAACGCCCATAAGTGACATACCAAGGTTGATAACACCCATAAGAACCGCACCAACGATAACGCCGGGAACTGTACCGATTCCACCGTAAGCAGATGCTCCACCGATGAAGCAGGATCCGATAGCGTCCATCTCGTAGTTCTGGCCGTATGTAGGCTGAGCAGATGTAAGACGTGCGATTGTGATCATACCTGCAAGAGCTGCAAGGAATCCCATGTTTGTGTAAGCAAGGAAGTAAACCTTGTTTGTATCGATACCTGAAAGCTTTGTAGCCTTCTCGTTTCCACCAACTGCGTAGAAGTAACGTCCTACTGTTGTGTTGGATGTAATGTATCCGTAAACAAATACTACGATGAGAACCCAGATAAGAACTGAAGGAATACCTTTGTGCTGAGCAAGTCTGTAAGCGAATGCTATAAGAACTGCTGCAAGAACAACTGTCTTAACTGTGAATGTAACGATGTTCTCAAGCTCATAGCCGGAGTTCTTTTTCTTGATGCGTCCTGAAACCTGAAGGATTACATAGATTGTTGCACCAATAATTCCTGCGAAGAGACATGTAAGGTTAAGTGATCCACCACCGATGAAATCAGGGATGTAACAGTTAGCTCCACCGCCGAAGAGGTTTACGAAGCTTGTCTGATCCTTGATTGAAACTGTAAGACCGTTAAGTACTACGTTTGAAAGTCCTCTGAAAACAAGCATTCCTGCAAGTGTTACGATGAAAGGAGGAATACGAACAAACGCGATCCAGAAGCCTTGGAATGCACCGATTGCTGTTCCGATAGCGATCATGATGATGATTGCAAGCCATACGGGAACACCAAGGTTCATCATAAGAGTTGCACCAACAGCACCAACGAAACATACTACTGAACCAACTGACAGGTCGATGTTACCACCGGTCAGGATACAGAGCAGCATACCTGTTGCAAGAACAAATACGTATGCGTTCTGTGAAATAAGGTTACTGACATTCATGGGAAGCAGGATTGCTCCGCCTGTCATAAATGAAAAGAAAGCTATAACTATTACAAGAACAAACACCATCGTGTTCTTTTTCAAAAATCCTAAAACTTGATCTTTATTCATGATTCTCCTCCTCGTTTCCGGATGACTGTAAGATATAAGCCATTATTTTTTCCTGGGTTGCGTCTTTTGCATCAAGCTCACCAACCATTTTTCCTTCGTTCATAACATAAATTCTGTCGCACATACCGAGGATTTCAGGAAGCTCTGAAGAAATCATGATTACTGATTTTCCTTCAGCTACCAGCTGGTTAATAATGCAATAGATCTCGTACTTGGCACCTACATCGATACCTCTTGTAGGCTCGTCCAGAATAAGGATTTCAGGATTTGCAAACATCCATTTTGCCAAAAGAACCTTCTGCTGATTACCACCGCTAAGATTTCCTACGTTCTGTTCAACTGTAGGACATTTTGTCTTAAGTTTTTCCTTATACTCAACTGCTACTGCGTATTCCTTGTGCTTATCAATAACATTTCTGTTACTTACTTCTTCAAGATTTGCCAAGGTTGTATTGATCTTTATGGGATTTGATAATATAAGTCCGTTTCCCTTTCTGTCTTCTGTAACATATGCAAGTCCATGCTTGATTGCAGCACTTACATTATTAAGATGAACTTCTTTTCCGTTTATGAAAATCTGACCACTAATGTTTTCCCCATAGCTTTTCCCAAATACGCTCATGGCAAGCTCTGTTCTACCAGCGCCCATAAGACCTGAGATTCCGAGAACCTCGCCCTTTTTAACATATATATTTACATCGTCAACGACTTTTCTTTCTTTATAAAGAGGATGATAAACATTCCAGTTCTTTATCTCCATCTTTACTTCTCCGATATGCGGCTCTCTCTTCGGGAATCTGTCTGAAAGCTCACGACCAACCATTCCCTTGATGATCCTTGCTTCGGAGAAATCGTCCACACCCTTTGTAAGAGTTTCGATAGTTGAACCGTCACGGATAACTGTGATCTTGTCGGCAACGTAAGAAACCTCGTTAAGTTTGTGTGAAATAATGATAGAGGTAAGTCCTCTCTCTGCCTTCAGCTTAAGAAGAAGATCAAGAAGTGCCTTTGAATCTGTCTCATTAAGTGAAGATGTGGGCTCGTCAAGGATAAGAAGTCTTGCATCCTTTGAAAGAGCCTTTGCAATTTCTACAAGCTGCTGTTTTCCTACACCGATGTCCTTGATAAGGGTCTGTGTACCCTCTTTAAGACCTACGATGTCCAGGTACTTTCTGGCAAGCTCATTAGTCTCATTCCAATTGATCTTTATCTTCGTTCCTCTCTCGTTTCCAAGGAACATATTCTCTGCAATGGTCATGTAAGGTATAAGAGCAAGCTCCTGATGGATAATAACTATACCTTTTGACTCACTGTCTTTAATCTGATTAAATTGACAAACCTCTCCGTCATAAACAATATCACCCTCGTAAGAGCCAAAGGGATAAACTCCGCTAAGGACGTTCATAAGGGTGGACTTTCCGGCACCATTCTCACCGACAAGTGCATGAATCTCGCCCTGCTCTACCTGAAGATTAACATTATCTAAGGCTTTTACACCCGGGAAGGTCTTGGTGATATTCTTCATTTCCAGTAATATCTGTGCCACTATGCCCTCCTCCTATTCTCTGCATACATTTTAGGGCGAACATAAGGCGGGTCGTGTGTGGCCCGCCCATGTTCAATTTGGGAAAACGTAATTGTTAAATTACCAAATTTAAATTACTTGAGCTGATCCTCTGTGTAGTAACCGGAATCGATGAGGAGCTCTTTGTAGTTGTTAACGTCTGCGAATACAGGCTCGCAAAGGTATGAAGGAATGATACCTGTTCCGTTGTCATATGTCTTTGTATCGTTTACAGGAGCTTCTGTGCCCTTCATGATAGCATCAACCATCTCTACAGTCTTAGCTGCAAGAGTTCTTGTATCCTTGAAGATAGACATTGACTGCTTTCCAGCGATCATGTTCTTAACGTTAGCAACGTCACAGTCCTGACCTGTGATGATTGGCCAATCACCTGTGTAGTTAGCTTCAAGAGAGTTTGTAACACCAAGAGCTGTTGAGTCGTTTGAGCAAAGAACTGCATCAAGCTTTGTGCCATCAGCGTAGTTAGCTGAGATGATAGCATCCATTCTTGACTGAGCGTTCTCTGTTGCCCAGTTAGCTGTAGCAACCTTATCAAAGTCAACCTGACCTGACTTAACTACAAGCTTGCCCTCGTCGATGTAAGGCTTAAGAACGTCAATAGCTCCGCCGTAGAAGAATCTGGCGTTGTTGTCACCAGGGTCACCAGTGAAGATTTCCATGTTGAAAGGACCTGCTGCATTCTTGAGGTCGAGCTGCTGCTCGATGTACTCGCCCTGCTTTGTTCCTACCATGTAGTTATCAAATGTTGCATAGTATGAAACAGCGTCTGAATTCATGATAAGACGGTCATAAGCGATAACTTTGATGCCGGCTTCCTTAGCCTGTTCAAGTACTGTTCCAAGTGAATCGCCATCGATAGATGCGATAACGAGTACCTGTGCGCCGGATGAGATCATGTTCTCGATCTGTGAAACCTGAGTTGCGATGTCGTTTGAAGCATACTGAAGGTCAACTTCATATCCTGCTGCCTTGAGCTGCTCTTCCATGTTGGCACCGTCCTGGTTCCATCTCTGAAGATCCTTGGTTGGCATTGCTACACCAACTTTTCCGCCGCCGGCTGCTGCAGGTTCTGCTGCAGGCTCTGCTGCGGGCTCAGCTGCAGGTGCTTCTGTTGCTGCAGGCTCAGCTGCAGGAGTCTCAGTTGTTGTCTGTGCAGCCTGTCCACATCCTGCAAGGAGTGAAGCTGCCATAACAGCTGAAAGGATACCACTTAAAATCTTTTTCTTCATTGCAATAATCCTCCCTATATGGTTTGAATAGTTTACGCAGACCAAGGTCTGCTCTTTACAATAAACAATTTAGCATAGATACCATAGGAATAAATTGCGACATCAAGCATATTTTTAACTTGAAAGAAGACAAAAAAATAACCGTGCTAGCATTATTTTGCTAACACGGTTTTATCTGAAACAAAATTATGCTATAACGACACCAAATTGAAATTTTATCCCTTGACATTAAGGTAAACATCTTCCCGCAAATGGAATCCGCTGTTTATTATGACCTCGTCGATGTTATCCCTTGTGACACCAATGGGCTCGATCTTCAGGTACGGGACCTTCTCACTTCCGTTTCTTAGTTCAGAAAGCCCCTCATCCACAATCTCTTTTCCCTCAGCCAGGGCAACTGCTGCCTCGGCCGCCTTATGAGCCAGTTTCTCAATGGGCTTATACACTGTCATGATCTGAGTGCCCTCAACGATCCTCTGGCAGGCTTCAAGATCCGCATCCTGTCCGCACACGAGTTTCTTGCCCGCAAGTCTCATTTCAGCAAGGGAAAAGACAACCCGGCTGGCCAGATCATCATTGCCACACATGATACCGTCCGCTTCCTTGACAAGTTCCGGGTAGCTGTACACATAACCGCTTGCCAGTTCCGCCTTCCAGCCGTCGCAATAGTACTCATCCAGTATCTCCACGCCGTTCTTTCTCATGACGTTCTTAAAGCCCTCTCTGACCATGGGAACGTTCTGATCCTTGGGAGATCCGTTAATCATAAGGACCTTGCCACCTGACAGTCCCGCCTTTACCATGGCTTCTCCCATGAGCTCACCGACTTTTTCATTGTCAAAAGACACATAGAGATCAACCCCTGCCCCGGGGATAGGCCTGTCGTAGGCGATAACCTTAATGCCTGCATCGTGGGCCTTTTTGATACTGTCTACCAGCGCCTCCGGATCAATGCAGATGATGGCTATGACATCCACGTTCTTCTTAATAAAGTAGTCAATCTGCTTTTTTTGCTGCTCCACATCTCCGTTGGCGTTCTGAACGTTGACCTCCGCCCCCAGCTCCTTGGCGGAAGATACAAAGACGTCACGGTCCCTCTGCCACCTCTCAATGACGAAGGAATCAAAGCACATTCCTATCTCGATCTTGTCCGCCTCCACTGTGCCGTCAGCATTACCACTGCTGGCTGCTGCTCCGCATCCGGCTAGCATCATTCCCATAAGCACCGTGGCCAGCGCTCTCCCCAATAAACGCTTAACCCTTTTGTTCATACAACTTCTCCTTGTACTCAGTAGGAGTTACCCCCACATTCTTCTTAAAGCTCCTGCTGAAATAGTTGGGATCCGTATATCCGCAGGAAATACAGATCTCCTTGATTGACAGATTGCTCTTCTCCAAAAGTTCTTTTGCCTTATCAATCCTGATGTTGGTCAGGTATTCTATAAAGTTGAGTCCACACTCTTCCTTGAAGACCTTGCTGAAATAGTAGGGCGAGATGTTTACCACCCTTGATACATCATCAAGCGATATGTCTTTGTCGAAGTGGTCCTCAATATACTTTCTTGCTGTCTTAATGATGTCGCCGGACCTCTCCTGGCGCTTGCTGACAACGTTTCTGCAGGCATTCATCACCTTGTCGGTAAACCACTCCCTGATGTCCTCCGGTGTCGCAAGCTCCATGATCTGCGGAAGATAGTCTCTTCTTCCCGAATACCTGTAGGTCTGACCACCATTCTGGTAAGCCAGATGCTCAGCGTACAGTGCAAACTCCAATGCCTTAAGTCTCATGGACATCAGATCCCCATCAGTAGCTCTCTGGCACATCCAGCTTGCGTACTTCTCAGTCATCACCTGAGCTTCGCCCAGATCGCCCTTGGAGATGGCTTCAAAAAGAGGCTTCTCCATGCTCTTAGGATAGTCTTCCTCATAGTCGCAGTTTATTACCAGGTCGTCCACGTGTGCAACAGAACCTGTTGTAGCTATCAGAGCGTTGAGCGCTTCCCTGTAGGAATCCCCAAGCTCCCTTAAGGGTTTAACTCCGCCAATACCAATTCTGAAGCTGATGTCAGTCTTCTTGCGCAGGTATCTTGCAAGCTCCCTGGCCCTGTCAATGAGCTCTGTTCTCTCATTGTACTCAAGCTTGGGCTCTTCACACGGTATGAGCACAGCGATCTTGTTGGCCATTACATTTCCGACTTTTGCTTTGAAAAGAGATTTCACTCCCTCACGGATTTCATGGTAACGACCGGAAATTTTAACCGAGCTTCCTACCGCGTTTGTCATGTGGTTTCCGACCTGTGAATCTCCGCACACCAGCGCAAGCATGTATCCGTAATTCTCGTCTATGCCAAGGATAGTCCTGTAGCTCTCAATATCCTCATCGAAATGCTCCTGCAAAAGAATGTCATAGATAAGTCCGTTTTCGATGATGGGCTCGACGGTCTCAAGCTTCTCTTTTATAAGAAGATCGTTGCTTCGCTTTTCTCTCTCACCGTCAATCTGAGCCATAGCTCTTTTGAGCACGGACACAACCTTCATCTTTTCCATGGGTTTGGTTATGTATTCCATAACTCCCAGGGCGATGGCCTCCTTGGCGTAGTCGAACTTGTCATAGGCGCTCATAACGATGAACACTGTATTTGGGCAAAAGACCTTCATCTCCTTGATGGCATCTATTCCATTGATACCGGGCATATGAATATCAATCACCGCTATGTCGGGTCTGAAGTTCTCCGCCAGCTCGATCACGCTTCTTCCGCTCTTGGCGCAGGCAACTTCGCAGGTGTTTCCAAACTCTTTTTCTATTATGAATTTCATGGAATCAATGACGATACCCTCGTCATCACAAACCATCACTCTATACATTCTTCGCCTCCCATGGGAAGTGTTATTACAACTTCGCAGCCCTTGTTCTCGCCGTGACTGATGATATCAATGGCGTCGTCATAGCCCGCAAAGATCCTTACTCTTGATATTACGTTGTCCATACCGATTCCGTTGTTGTCGTAACTGTCCTCGATATGACTGAAGCTTCCTGTCAGCAGCTGGTTTATGGTCTCCTGACTGATACCCTTGCCGTTGTCGCTGATGCTGATGCAGACGCTGTCATCCCTCCTGTACACTTTGAGGGTTATGCGCCCTGCTCCGGCCATCTCTCTTATACCGTGGTTAACCGCATTCTCAACGATAGGCTGCAGGATCATACTCGGCATTACAAGGTCAAGAAGCCTTTCGTCAACCTGCTTCTCATATCCGATATCTCCGGAAAATCTGACATTCAGGATCTGGATATAGTTGTCTACCAGCGTCACTTCATCTCTGATGGTAACATCTCTCTTCTGACTCTGCACGTTATATCTGAAAAAGTCCGCTACGGTCTGAACATATTCGTAGGTTCTGTCAGCGCCTTCCATCATAGCCAGCTGAGCACCGGCATTTAAGGTGTTAAACAGGAAGTGCGGATTTATCTGAGCCTGCAGGTACTTGAGCTGTGCGTCCTTAAGATTGGCTTCCATGATAAGCTCTTTTTCCTGCATGTATCTCTCGTTGGCCATACTCTCTTTTAACTTCTCGATATAATCCTTGATGCTGACTACCATCTTGCTGAAGGCATTGATCACTATGCCGACTTCATCGTGGTACACTGCCTGAGGAAGATTGGCATCAAAGTTACCTCCGGAGACTTCATCCGCCGAGTCAGCCAGGTTCTTAAGCGGCATGATCATGGTCTTCACAAAGCTGGTGATAATAAGTACGTTTCCTATCATTACCAGAGTCATCACGGTTACACCGACAATCTCAAATCGTCTGAAGGCCTTCAAAAGAGCCAGATAATTGCCGGAGTTTACCGCAAACAGCTCGATGTTAAGGCTGGTGATATATTCGTCAATATCCTCATAGAGCCTTGTACTGCTCTCGTAGTAGGTTCTGTATTTCTCGACGTTTCGGCCGCGCTTTGCCTCGATGGTCTGGGCAACTTCTTCAAGGTAGTTTTGGGACATGTAGCGAATATTGCGCTCCATGCGGCTGAAGGTCAGGTCTGTAACAGTATCATCAAGAGCCTGTGCAAGATCCGAAAAGCTCTGGGCCGCGCGGTAATACTCCTCCAGAGACTCACTGGTCTTGGAGCTTAAGTATTCAGTCATTGAATCCTGTACCTTGGTCAGGGCCTGTGAGAGCCTGTTCAGTGAGAGGTTGTCCTGATATACCATCTCCATATCCTGAGACATGCTGTTGATTCCCAGTATCAAAAAGATATTTACCAGGAATATGATCAGATTGGCAAAAACGCAGACGCTTATGATCTTAAACTGAAGGGGGCGGTTAAGGAATTTAGTCATCACCTTCCTCCTTCTTGAACTGCTCCACGTTGTCCTGATTTATCAGGGTTACGTCTGCCAGGTAATATTCACTTATGTTCCCAAAATCATGGTAGTCAGTAAGAGCTGTGACACTGTACTCACCCATCTGGGCTGCATCGATGGAAATTGTGGCATATACACCGCCTCTTTCGATGGCACTCACTATGGCTTCTGAGTCATAATATCCCAGAATGCTCACCTCTCCTACCATATTAAAATCAACTACAGCCTGATAAGTACAGACAGTGCTGAGCTCATTCAGGCACACAATTACATCAGGAATTTCTTCACCCAGGAAGATATCTCTGATAGACTCCTCAACCGAGAAGCTGTTGGTATTATCTACAGCAACGATTGATACCAGGTACTCAGAATCTGTCACGTTATCCTGGTTTATGGTCTCCTGGATCCCTGAAATGATGATGTTCTGACCGGTATCCTTGGTATCAGCGTTAGCAAGCACCGTGATCTTGATCTGGCTTCTCTCCTCGATGGTCTCGGATTCTATAAGCTCCTCGCGCCGTTTCTCCTTGATGATATCAATGATCTGGCCGCCGTACATCTTGCCGATACTGTAGCTGCCGACACCGATAAAGCTTAGCCTGTCCGATCTTGTACAGTCTCCATAGAGGGTAACCACAGGAATCCCTGCATCCACTGCCTTATTGATGACATGTGACATCTCAAGAGTTTCGTTGGCATAGACTATTATTCCGTCAACTTTTGAAGCAATGGCAATCTCCATGAGTTCCTCCACGGAATAGTCCTTACTGAACTGTTCCCCGAACAGATCAACATAGATATTGCTTTCCTTGCCCTTTTCAAAGGCTCCCTTGTATACCGACTGCCAGAAATCCGATTTATAGTTGTCTGTTATCATGACAAAATATTTGTCGTAAACATTGGATTCTGCCTGAGAAACCAGGTCTGATCTGTAGAATTTAAAAAACAGGGTTCCCGCAACCAGGGTAACAAGCATGAATATAAGGGTCAATACAAGCAGCAGGTACTGCCTTACTATTTTTTTCTCATAACTGACTTCGTTTTGATTTTTCATAAGCAGATTTTAGCAGATGCGCACAAATAGAAAAAGTGGACTTTTTTGTTTTGTCCTACACAAACACAAAAAAGTCCACTATAAGTTCAATTTATATCAGATTGTTCTTGCGATCTCGTACATGTACTCGTTGATGTTCTTGGTCATTGCAAGAGCCTCATCGATATCGTAATCAACAAACTGTCCGTTTCTGTATCCAACTACTCTGTTGGTCTTGCCTGCTGCAAGGATATCTGCTGCGTAGCATCCCATCATTGAAGCATATACACGGTCCTTACATGTAGGGCTGCCACCACGCTGCATGTAACCAAGGATTGAAGCTCTTGTCTCAAGTCCTGTTGCAGCTTCGATACGACGTGCCATTGATGTTGAGTGGCCGATACCCTCTGCATTAACGATGATGTGATGAGTCTTGCCCTTTTTACGGTTATCGATGATGTTATCGATAATGCGCTGCTCGTTGTAATCATATTTCTCAGGAAGAAGAATGTCATCTGCACCGTTGGCAATTGAGCACCACAGTGCGATGTATCCTGCGTGTCGTCCCATAACCTCTACGATTGAAACTCGCTCGTGGGATGATGATGTATCACGGATCTTGTCTATAGCGTCCATTGCTGTATTGATAGCTGTATCAAATCCGATTGTATAGTCTGTACAAGCAATATCAAGGTCGATGGTTCCGGGAATACCTACTGTATTGATGCCCTGAGCTGAAAGCTTCTGAGCTCCGCGGTAAGATCCGTCTCCTCCGATAACTACCATTCCGTCAATGCCGTGCTTACGGCAGATTTCTGCGCCCTTAGCCTGGCCTTCCGGTGTTGTGAACTCCATGCAACGAGCTGTTCCAAGAATTGTACCACCTCTCTGGATGATATCTGAAACGCTGCGTCTGTCCATCTCAATGATCTCTTCATTTAAAAGACCCTGGTAGCCCTTCTTGATTCCAACAACCTTAAGTCCGTTGGCGAGAGACTTACGAACAACCGCACGAATCGCTGCGTTCATTCCCGGTGCGTCGCCACCGCTTGTAAGTACACCGATAGTCTTGATCTGCTTAGCCATAATTATATCCTCTGTATTTCCTCTGCAAAATTAAAATCGTTACATTATTAACGTTTCCTAATCTATTATACTACCGCAGCGTCAAAAATTCTGCAATGGAAATGTTTCCGATTTAGTTATTTTTAACATTTTTGTGGAGAAAATGTTATAATTTCACTATCACTTTGGGGGAGATTTACAATGTCATTTACGCATCTGCACGTCCATACAGAATACTCTCTTTTGGACGGTTCCAATAAGATAAAAGAATATGTGAAGCGCCTTAAAGATCTTGGCATGAATGCAGGAGCCATTACAGATCACGGCGTTATGTACGGAGTAATAGACTTTTACAAGGCATGCAAGGAAGCAGGCATTAACCCTGTTCTTGGATGCGAAGTTTATGTTGCTCCCGGTTCACGTTTTGATAAGGAGACTTCAGTAACCGACGACAGATATTACCATCTGGTACTTCTGGCTGAGAACAATGTTGGTTACGCCAATCTCTCTCACATCGTAAGCCGCGGATTTACCGAAGGTTACTATTATAAACCACGTGTCGATATGGAAATCCTCGAGCAGTACCACGAGGGTATTATCGCCCTTTCCGCCTGTCTTGCCGGTGAGATTCCAAGGAACATTCTGAAGGGAACTCCGGAAAAAGCCAAGGAAGCCGCCATCCGTCTTGATAACATCTTCGGACACGGCAATTTCTTTTTGGAGCTACAGGATCACGGAATCCCGGAACAACGCCAGGTTAACAATGTCCTGCTTGCGCTGTCCCAGCAGCTTGATATACCGCTTGTCGCCACCAACGACTGTCACTACACTTACGCCGAGGACGCTGAGGCACATGACCTGCTCCTTTGCATCCAGACCGGCAAAAAGGTTTCAGATGAAGACCGCATGCGCTATGAAGGCGGTCAGTACTACGTCAAGAGCGAAGAGGAGATGAGAGCTCTTTTCCCATATGCTCTTGAATCTATTGATAATACGCAGAAGATTGCAGACAGATGCCACGTCGAGATCGAGTTCGGCGTCACTAAGCTCCCTCACTACGAGGTTCCCGAGGGGTATGATTCCTGGACTTACCTCAACAAGCTCTGTCTTGATGGTCTGCACGAGAGATATCCCGACGATGACGGCAGGTTGAAAGAGCGCCTTGACTACGAGCTCTCTGTCATCAACCGCATGGGATATGTCGATTACTTCCTTATTGTATGGGACTACATCAACTACTGCAGGGAGAACGGAATCGCTGTAGGCCCCGGAAGAGGTTCTGCTGCCGGAAGCATCGTCTCCTACTGCATGCACATCACAAACATTGATCCCATCAAGTACGATCTTCTTTTTGAGAGGTTCTTAAATCCCGAGCGTGTATCCATGCCCGATATCGACGTGGATTTCGAGTACGAGAGAAGGCAGGATGTTATTGACTATGTAACTGAGAAGTACGGTGCAGACAAGGTTGTTCAGATCATCACCTTCGGTACTCTTGCTGCCAAAGGTGTTATCAGGGACGTCGCCAGGGTCATGGATCTGCCTTACAGTTTTGGCGACCAGATATCCAAGATGATCCCCAACGAGCTGAACATCACTCTGGATCTGGCTCTTAAGATGAATCCAGAGCTGCGCACCCAGTACGAGTCTGACCCGACCGTGCACAAACTCATCGACATGTGCAAGAAGCTTGAAGGTCTTCCCAGGCACACATCGATCCACGCAGCCGGAGTAGTTATCTGTCAGGCTCCTGCTGAGGACCTGGTTCCGTTGTCGCGCTCGGCTGAAGGAAACATAACCACCCAGTTTACCATGACTACTATTGAAGAGCTGGGACTTCTTAAGATGGACTTTTTGGGTCTTCGCACACTGACTGTCATCAAGGACGCCACGAACTTCGCCAACAGATCCCTTGGGGCAAAGCCGGGCGATGCCAATTACATTAATATAGATGAGATTGATTACAATGACCCTGCTGTTCTTGCATCCATAGGTTCCGGCCACTGCGACGGCGTGTTCCAGCTGGAGTCTGCGGGAATGCAGTCTTTCATGAAGGAATTAAAGCCTCAGTCCCTTGAGGATATCATCGCGGGAGTTTCATTGTACCGCCCGGGTCCGATGGACTTTATTCCAAAATATATCGCAGGTAAAAATGATGCCGGCGCCATCAGCTACGCCACTCCAGAACTCGAGCCGATCTTAAAGCCCACCTACGGCTGCATTGTCTATCAGGAGCAGGTTATGCAGATCGTTCAGCAGCTGGGCGGATATACTCTGGGCCGTGCGGATCTGGTTCGCCGTGCCATGAGTAAGAAAAAGCAGCATGTAATGGAGGTAGAGCGTGAGAACTTCGTAAACGGCAACGAGGCTGAGGGCGTTCCGGGCTGTGCATCCAAGGGGATTCCCGCAGATGTTGCCAACAGTATCTACGACTCCATGATGGACTTTGCCAAGTACGCCTTCAACAAATCCCACGCTGCCTGCTACGCAGTTGTTGCCCTTCAGACAGCATGGCTTAAATACTACTACCCCGTTGAGTTCATGGCGGCTCTCATGACTTCTGTCATTGATAATCCCGGCAAAGTTTCCGGCTATATCATGAGCTGCAGAAATATGCATATATCTCTTTTACCACCTGATATAAATCAGGGCTATGACGGATTCTCCGTGGCTGAAGTTGACGCTTCCGATGGCGATAAGCCTATTCCCGGCTCTGTACAGACCTGCGCTCCCGGAAGAAAGAAGGCTATTCTGTACGCGCTTACTGCGATCAAAGGTGTCGGAAGGCCCGTCATAGCTGCGATTGTCCGTGAGAGGACTGCACGCGGCCCTTTCAAGGATCTCAACGATTTCCTGACCAGGATGGACGCTTCCGATACAGATGTAAACAAACGCGCTGTGGAGAACTTCATCAAGGCCGGTGCTCTTGACTGCTTCCCCGGCACCCGCAAACAGAAGATGCACGTATACGGCCAGATCATGGACAAGCTCCACAACTCAGGCAAAAACTCCATGGCAGGACAGATGTCGCTCTTTGACATCGCCGGCGAAGAGAACAAGAGTCAGTATCAGATCCCGATGCCGGATGTAGGCGAATTTGACAAGGAGCTGATGCTTGAATTTGAAAAAGAGGTTCTCGGCTTTTATGTCAGTGGTCATCCCCTTGAGGAATACGCCGACATGTGGAGAAAAAAGATAACCAATACCACTACGGACTTCTATCTCGACGAGGAGACCGGAGTTCCTGTGGTTCACGACGGTGCAAGGGCTACTATTGGAGGACTCATTGCGGAGAAAAAGATCAAGTACACCAAAAAAGATCAGGTTATGGCCTTCATCACTCTCGAAGACATGGTGGGAACAACGGAGGTCATCGTCTTCCCCAAGGCCTATGAAGCAAACGCTCCGAGGCTCAACGAGGATGCCAAGGTATTCATCGAAGGTCGTGTATCTGTGGAAGATGAAAGAGATGCCAAGCTCATTGCGGACAAGATAATCTCTTTTGACGAGGTTCCAAAGACAGTATGGATAAGGTTTGCGGACAAGGACAGCTACGACGCTGCTTCTGCGGATTTAAGCGAACTGATCAAGGCAAGTGACGGTAATGATGAAGTCGCTATTTACTTATCTTCTACCAAGCAGATCAAAAAACTCGGCAGAGCATTTGCAATAAAAGCAGATAAAGTGATGATGGAATCTCTGGAAAAGAGATTTGGAAAAGAGAACGTGCAGATCAGGTGATCTGCACGTTTATTTTGTTGCATCTGTCTGGTGGTACCTGTTGGTGCGAATGTGTGAAGTGCCTTTTGAGCATGTTGGTGCTAATGTGTGAAGTACCTTTTGAGCATGTTGGTGCTAATGTGTGAAGTACCTTTTATGCTTAATGTCGGACTGAAAATGATAGCTCGAGTACTTAAGCCGATTTTTTCAGTGCTTTAGGAAGGATTCGAAGTGTAAGTTTACCAGAGAATCGGACTGTGATGCTTATAACTTTTGTTTGGTCCGCCTTTTTGGCTGATAATCAGATGCAAATGCAATAAAAACAACTGTTTTGTCGGCTTGTAATGTTGATAGGGTGATGTTAGGCCGATTATTATGTTTTAACCGAGTTTGAAATAGTTATTTTTCAATGAAAAGGTCGTACCAAATAAGACAATCTGATTTCTCTGAGCCGACATCCATGGAATTCAATAATATTGATGATTCTGATCAATCAAAAAAAGAAGATACATCCGATGAATACTCATCAAATGTATCTTCTTCATAAATGTCTTTTAACTGATAGGATTACTGAACGGCTGCCTTAAGCTCTTCAACCTTATCAAGCTTCTCCCAGGGAAGGTTAAGGTCGTTGCGGCCGAAGTGTCCGTAAGCTGCTGTCTGCTTGTAGATAGGACGACGAAGGTCAAGCATCTTGATGATTCCTGCAGGGCGAAGGTCGAATACCTTACGAACTGCCTCTGTAAGCTTCTCATCAGAAACCTTACCTGTTCCGAATGTGTCTACAAGGATTGATGTAGGCTGTGCTACACCGATAGCATATGAGAGCTGGATCTCAGCCTTATCTGCAAGGCCTGCTGCTACGATATTCTTAGCAACGTATCTTGCTGCGTAAGCACCTGAACGGTCAACCTTTGTGCAGTCCTTACCTGAGAAAGCTCCGCCGCCGTGACGAGCTGCTCCGCCGTAAGTATCAACGATGATCTTACGTCCTGTAAGTCCGGCATCACCCTGAGGTCCTCCGATTACGAAACGGCCTGTAGGATTGATGTAGATCTTGGTGTTAGCATCAACCAGGGAAGCATCAACGATCGGATCGATAACCTGCTTTCTGATGTCCTCGTGGATCTGCTCCTGTGTAACCTTCTCATCATGCTGGGTTGAGATAACGATGGCCTCAAGTCTCTTAACCTTGCCATTCTCATCATACTCAACTGAAACCTGGCTCTTGCCGTCAGCACGAAGATAAGGAAGTGTTCCGTTCTTTCTGACTTCTGTAAGTCTCTTTGTGAGCTTGTGAGCAAGGCTGATAGCGTAAGGCATATACTCCTCAGTCTCGTTTGTGGCATAGCCGAACATCATACCCTGATCTCCGGCACCGATTGCCTCAAGCTGCTCATCTGTCATCTGATTCTCTTTAGCCTCAAGAGCCTTATCAACACCCATAGCGATATCAGCTGACTGCTGATCAAGTGCTACAAGTACAGCACATGTGTTGCCGTCAAAGCCCTTCTCTGAAGAATCATAGCCGATCTCGCAAACTGTCTCTCTTGCGATCTTAGCATAGTCAACTACTGCCTTGGTTGTGATCTCACCTGTGATGAGGATGAATCCTGTGCATGCTGCTGTCTCGCAGGCAACACGGCTCATAGGATCCTGTGCCATGCAGGCATCAAGAATTGCGTCTGAAATGTTATCGCAGATTTTGTCGGGATGTCCCTCTGTTACTGACTCGGATGTAAAAATAAATTTATCCATTCTTTTTCCTTTCTTGCGCTTCGCGCCGCTCTGAATTGCGTTATGGCAGACTCGAAATTGCTTCTCAATTCCTCTTCCCCATAACACAAAAAACCGCTTGTTGCGTGCACAAACAAGCGGAACTGATTAGTTTCAGATCCTCTTATTGCTCGTTGTATCTCGGCCATGTTGCGACTCGGCCTCGAAAGTTGCACGCTCAGGTTGGCACCTTCCTGATCTTAAGTCAAGGGGTTGCCGTGGCTTCACAGGTCCTATGTACCTCCACCACTCTGAATAAGAGAACATTTAAAAATATTTAGTTACTCGGACACCGATATTTTGTGTCCGTTAAGCAATAATACATTAATGCATGGATAAAATCAATAGTATAAAATGAAATATTTTATTAACAGGTGATAAAGTCGCTTGTGGGCGTAGAAAAATAAATATGCCTGCTTTATTATTTCATTTCTTAAATAGTAATATTTGTAATAGCGCTAATTTCTTAAGATTTGTTTAAGATTGGTCCAAATCTATTTACATGTATATTCTCATTTGATATATTCTGTTGCAGCGTTTCATCGAAAGCATTCTGCTCAGATGGCGCCCGAGTGTCTACCTGCTGTCGCAGGAACATTTCAACCAGTAAGTAAGAAACAGTATTTAAAGAAAGGAACTGAATAATTGGACCAGACTACTTATTTTATTGACCGAAAGAAAAAACTTGAAGAAGAGATCAAGAGAGTTGAAAAGAAGTTATCTTCAATGCCCGAAGAGACTTTGGTCTATCACAAGCAGATAAAAAATGATAAGACATATGTCACTTTTTTCAAGCAATCCTTCATCAATGGAGAAAGAATACGAACTCTTCTTCCCAAAAAGAAAAACATGCGAGAGGCAAAGTTGCTAGCACAAAAAATGTATTTGTCACGTGCTCTTAATGACAAGAAAAACGAGTTAAAGTGCATAGATTTCTATTTAAAACATAGAAAGAATGAAAACTACTCCGATATGTTCAGGACAGAATCTCCATATCGAGAATTGCTAGTGGTCCAAAACTCTATCGCCAACGAATGGGAATATGCTCCATATGAGAAGAGTACAGATCATCCGGAGCATTTGATTCATCCGGCTCCAAAAGGAGAAATGGTTCGTTCCAAATCTGAGGCAGATATAGCTCAATCTCTATTCTCTCATAATATACCTTATAGGTATGAAGAAATACACGATATCTATGGCTCCCGTATAGCAACCGACTTTACTATCTTGAATCCCAGGACAAATGAGATCATTCTCTGGGAACACTTTGGCCGCTGTGACGATCCCGGGTATCAAAGCACCGTCGATTATAAGATGTATCGGTACATTCGTGCAGGTTACCTTCCCGGACGCACTATGATCATAACCTATGAAGATAGTAAGCATCCATTTGTCTTTTTAGACGCTGAAGAGATAGTTCAAAAATATTTCCTCTAAATAGACCAATGACTATTTTCTACGCCCATAGGGCACTTTTTCTGATATATGGATAAAGAAATCTAAGCTTTTAATGGAAACAGGCGAATTTTCTACGCCCACAGGCTACTTTTTAGCGTATAGGTAGAAAAAACCCCTTGTGCAAATTTTTATCGTCTTGGCTTTCTACGCCCACAGGCTACTTTTTAGCGTATAGGTAGAAAAGACACCCTTGCGCAAGCTTCAACTCAGCCTAGCGCAGATGACGAAGCCCATCGCGGATGATGAAGCCCATCGCGGATGATGAAGCCCAGCGCCGGTGATGAAGCCTAGCGGCCCCGCGATACTCAAAAGGCAAAAAGAAAGCCCCGCGGGGCCAAGGCTCCGCGGGGAAAACTTGCATAAAGGGTTTATTGACAGCCGTATAGTCGCAACAAATCATGGGCTGTATCATCAGCCGTATAGTCGCAACAAATCATGAACTGTATCATCAGCCGCATAGTCGCAACAAATCATTATCTATATCCATAATCTTACAATCACTGCCAAAGCCCAACCTCACTTACCGAGTCATCAGTCGTTGGCGTTGCCCTTGAAGATTACGATACCTTTCTTCTTGAACTTCTTGGGTGCTGCATCGCCGGCAGAAGCTGCGGAATCAGCGGATGCTGAAGGCGCGGGTCTTCTTGCAGATGAGGTTGCCGGAGCATCACCGGATGCAGGAGCGGGTCTTCTGGCTGATGATGTTGCAGGCGCATCGCCTGATGCAGATGCCTGTCTTCTAGCTGATGAAGTTGCAGCGCCTGTGCTCTTTGCGGCAGCGCCTTCACCGGCAGGAGCAGCCTTCTTGGCAGGAGCCGTTCTCTTGATTCCGGCTTCCTTGGCGAGCTGATCTACAACTGAAACCTTCTTGGCTGCAACTTTTGCAGCATCTCCGCTTCCTGTGGACTTGCCGGATCCCGAAGCCCCTGAAGCGCCACCGGACTTGCCGGCTCCGCCCTTACCTCTCTCGACAGCCTTGGCTGCTGCCTCAGCAGCTACCTTGGCGGGATCCTGGATCTTCATGGTAAGGGATATCCTCTTCTTATCAAGTTCAACATCAAGAACCTGAACGTCTACGATATCACCTACGCTGACAGCTTCAAGCGGATGCTTGATAAACTTGTCTGTAATGTGTGATATATGCACAAGGCCGTCCTGGTGAACACCTATATCTACAAAACAACCAAAGTCTATTACATTTCTTACTGTTCCCTTGAGAACCATACCGGGCTTTAAGTCCTTCATCTCAAGGACATCACTTCTTAAGATCGGAGCAGGCATGCTCTCACGAGGGTCTCTTGAAGGCTTCTCAAGCTCAGAGAGAATATCTGTAAGAGTGATCTCACCGATTCCAAGCTCCTCGGCAAGCTTCTTTTTATCTGACTCGGAAACTTTCTTTGAAAGACTTCCAGCTCCTGATGCAGCACCGGTCTGAGCTCCGCTTGTCGAAGCGCCGTTACCGTTCTGTGCCTTCTGACCTTTGCCGCCCTTTGCGTCATTAGAATCCTCAACAACAGCAAGATTGCTTCCTGCAAGGGCTGCAGCCAGTGCTGCTCCCATAGCTGTAGAAGTATTTCTTATAACAACCTGCTTGGGCTTCTTCTGTGGACGCGGCTTGTCCTCCGCCTTGGCAGCGGGCTTCTCAAGTGCAGCTTTAGCTGCGTTCTTCTGAGCAGCTCTTACATCATCAAATGTAATGCCAAGTTTCTCCATAAGCTTCAAAGTAGCCTCATAGGACTCAGGATGGACGCTTGTTGCATCGAGAGGATTCTCTCCGTCAGCGATCCTTAAAAATCCCGCGCACTGCTCATAAGCTTTTGGTCCAAGCTTTGGTACGTTCAAAAGGTCTGCTCTGCTCTCGAATTTACCGTGCTCTTCTCTGTAGTCGACGATATTCTTGGCAATAACCTTACTGATACCTGAAATATACTGAAGGAGAGGTGCTGAAGCAGTATTAAGATCAACACCGACCTTGTTAACGCAGTCTTCTACTACGCCTTCAAGGGTTTCTCCAAGCTTTTTCTGGTTCATGTCGTGCTGGTACTGACCAACACCAATGGACTTAGGATCTATCTTAACCAGCTCGGCAAGCGGATCCTGAAGTCTTCTTGCGATAGAAGCTGCACTCCTTTGTCCCACATCAAACTGAGGGAACTCTTCTGTGGCCAGCTTACTTGCAGAATAAACAGAAGCTCCTGCCTCATTGACAATGACATACTGAAGAGGTCTGTCAAGCTCATGGATAAGCTCAACGATAACCTGCTCAGACTCACGTGAAGCAGTACCGTTTCCAACAGAAATAAGATCAACATCATACTTATCGATAAGCTTCTTAAGATCAGCCTTGGCTTCCTCAACCTTAAACTGCGGAGCTGTAGGATAGATGACCTTGGTATCAAGAACCTTACCTGTTGGGTCTACGACAGCAAGCTTACAGCCTGTTCTGAAGGCAGGATCCCAACCAAGGACAGTCTTGCCTGCAATGGGAGGTGCCATAAGGAGCTGAGTGAGGTTCTTGCCAAAAACAGTTATGGCGCCATCCTCAGCCTTCTCTGTAAGCTCGTTTCTGATATCTCTTTCAATTGCGGGAGCTATGAGTCTCTCATAAGCATCCTGGTTGATCTCCTCGATAACAGGAGTTGTGATCGGGTTCTCATTCTTTAACATCTTCTTGTTAAGGAACTGAAGGATCTGCTCCTCGGGAGCTACGATCTTAACCACAAGGAACTTCTCTGCCTCTCCTCTGTTAAGCGCCAGAACTCTGTGTCCAAGCACCTTGCTGATGGGTTCCTCATAGTCATAGTACATCTCATAAACGGACTGGGCTTTCTCATCCTTGGCTTTACTGGTGAGCACACCCTTCTCCATGGTTGCCTCACGGATATATGTACGGAAATCAGCGTTGTCAGACACATCCTCAGCAATGATGTCCATAGCGCCCTGAAGGGCGTCCGCTGCGTTCTCTACACCTTTTTCTGCATCGACAAATGCTGCTGCCTCGTCAAGGAGCGGCTTTTCTGTTTCCTGAGCAAGCAGTATCTCTGCCAATGGCTCAAGGCCTTTCTCTCTTGCCACAGAAGCTCTTGTCTTTCTCTTTGGTCTGTAAGGAAGATAAAGATCCTCTATAGCCACCATTGTCTCAGCCGCAACAATCTTGGCTCTGAGCTCATCTGTCATCTTGCCCTGCTCTTCAATTGATGCAAGAACCTGCTCTCTTCTCTCCTCAAGGCCTCTCAGATATTTGAGTCTCTCATCGAGATTACGGAGCTGTTCGTCATTGAGCGATCCGGTGACTTCCTTTCTGTATCGGGAAATGAAAGGAATAGTGTTGCCCTCGTCAATAAGTTTGACTGCTGCCTCAACCTGCCATTTCTCAACATTTAGTTCTTCTTTGATCTTTAAAACAATGTCCATAAAATCCTCTCCAAACCTGTTTTGCTTTGAAACGCGCATAAATACTGTAAGAAATTTAACTTAATTTTTCATAAACAATGCGCACTCCCATATTATACCAAGCATTTCGGACACTTTTCAAGACTCCCGGACAGCCCTCAAACATTGAAAAAAACGCGCTTTTAGTGTAGTATCTATAGTAAGAATGAGGTTTTGTGAGGAAAAGTTTTGATGGGAAATGACGGGCATTTAGCTTTAGCAGGTACTGCTTTGGTAATGGGGCTGGCTTCCATCCCCCTTTGTTTGTTTTTGAACTTAGGTGTGGTGATCGGAGGAATAGCCATTGTTCTCGCAATCCTGAGTAAGGGGACTTTAGAAAAGCTCCTCCCTCAGGCCAAAAAAGCCATCATCTACGGTACGATCGGAATCATAGTTGGGTATAGTGTATTCGCCTATGACCTTCACGCTGTCCTCACCGATCCCGAGTACAGAGCACAGCTAAATGCAGTTTCAGAGCAGATGAACGGCGTAAGCTTTGACGACATGCTCAAGGAATTAGGAGTCCAGTTGGGCAACTAAGATCCGGTCAACGCATGGAAGAGAGGTGCCTATGGGTATCGGTGCAATAAGTGGATACGGAGCATATAACAGTTCATATGCAATAGGCATGTCAGCCGGCGGTTATGCTGCAGCATCAACTGCAGTCGCAGCAGGCGAAGCCCCCAAGGCCATATTAAATCCCGGACAATCCACCAAAGCCAATCCGGGCAAAAGAGTTTCTCCCGCAGAATGTGAAACCTGCAAGAACCGCAAGTATCAGGACGGTTCCGACGAGATGGTTTCTTTTAAAACTGCGCAGCATATAAGCCCACAAGCAGCAGCATCCCGAGTTCGCGGTCATGAAGCAGAGCATGTGAGCAACGCCTACAAGGACGCAGCCATGAACAACGGCAAGGTCCTACAGGCTTCAGTTTCAATCAGAACAGCAGTGTGTCCGGAATGCGGACGCACATACGTGGCAGGCGGAGAGACCTGCACCAAGATTGCATACAGCAATGAAGAGAATCCGTATGTTCAGGCGAGAAAAGACCTCAACAAGCAGGGCTTATTGGGCGCGAATGTTAACCTCGCCGGTTGATCACATGGAGGAGATATCTAGCAGTGGGGAGCATTTACTTTAATGAACTACTTGTCATCAGCGCAGCTTAAAGCTATCGCAAAAGAAAAGTCACTTGGAAAATACGGAACACTGATCGGCGCAAATCTGACCATCCTGGCCATTCAGCTGCTGGTCTCCGGCTTCTCGGCTCCATCAGGCACGAGAAGTATTCTTTTAATAATCATCTACAATTTAATTACCATTATCATAAATATTCTCCTGGGTGTACTTGTGTCCGGAAGAGCATATCTGTACATGAATCTTTTGTATTCACAGCCTGTGGCAACCTCAGACATTTTCTTCGGTCTGCGCCAACAGCCACAGAAAGCGGTAACCATCCAGGCTCTATTTGTTATTGTTGATTTCGTGGCAAGCATTCCTGCACAGGTCTTCATGACCAGATATATTGCAACCAGATCTTCAAGCGACATGACTGCTTCCGTTTTTCTTCTGGGGATAGGACTTATAGTCAATATCATTGTGAATCTTATCTATTCCCAGTCATTTTTTATTCTCCACGACTTCCCTGACAGGTCGGCAAAAGAGATCTTAGCTACCAGCAGGCGACTGATGAAAGGCAACATCTTCAGGCTCTTTTACCTGAATGTAACCTTCATTCCGCTGTATCTGCTCGGCATTATCACCATGTTTATTCCGCTGCTTTGGATCGGCGTTTACAGAAATGCTGCGAACTGCGCATTTTATCAGGATCTGATTGCCAAGGCTGCAGGTCACGAAAATTTGACTAACGAGGAAAGGTAATTTATATATGGACCTCATTGATGCACTCAGAAGTATCGATAAGCCACACGAAGACGACGTTTTGAACAGGCTCTTTACCCCATGGGGCGAAAACCTTGATAAAGATCATGTACTTCAGGAATATCCAAGACCACAATTTGTAAGAGACAGCTACATCAACTTAAACGGCTATTGGGATTACTGCATCGTACCCATGCCATCCGGATCTGAAAGCAAGAATCCGTGCAACTCATCAGAAGTCCGATTTCCATCACAGATGGACGGTCAGATACTTGTACCCTTCTCACCTGAGTCGATGCTCTCGGGAGTTGAAAGGCGTCTTGAGCCGGACCAGTATCTCTGGTACAAAAGAGCTCTTCCCACCATCACAAGAAAAGAAGAAGACTCCAGGATCCTGCTTCACTTCGGAGCTGTTGATCAGTTCGCGGATGTCTTTGTAAACGATATACTTGTGGCAAGTCACAGCGGAGGCTATCTGCCTTTTACCATCGATATTACCGACAGGCTCTGTCTCTCATCTGACAAAAGAGCTTTCGAAAACAATACACTGACAGTAAGAGTTACCGATACCAGCGACTCCTCGTATCATTCAAGAGGCAAGCAGACTCTGCGCCGAGGCGGAATGTACTACACCTGTCAAAGCGGAATCTGGCAGACTGTCTGGATGGAGGAAGTTCCGGCCACCTACATAAGAGAAGTCCGCATCCGACCGGAAAGCGACTTAAAGACACTTTCCATCGAAGTTTCAACTAATCTTCCGGGCAAGGTATCTGTTAAATTCCCGGGACATGAAATGATAAAATCAGCAGAGTCCTCAGGTTCTTTTGAACCCATGATCGCAGAAGATTTGTCTTTTGCCTCGGACACATGTCCCTGCGCAGAGACAAACGGTCAGGCTCCTGCGCCGAGTTACTATCACTTTACATTTACAATAGACGACGCGCACCTCTGGAGTCCCGAGGGTCCATACCTCTATCCGCTTCACATCAGCACAGAGAACGACCACGTAACTTCATACTTTGCAATGAGAAGCTTTACTGTTGAACCTGACAGCGAAGGTACACCGAGATTCTGCTTAAATCACAAGCCATACTTCCTCATGGGAGTACTTGACCAGGGCTACTGGCCGGACGGTCTCTACACCGCACCTGCAGACGAAGCCCTCATATTCGATATCAAAGAAATGAAGCGCCTGCACTTCAATATGATGCGCAAGCACATCAAGGTGGAATCTGCGCGCTGGTACTACCACTGCGACAGACTCGGAATGATAGTCTGGCAGGATATGGTCAGCGGAGGTTCAAGCTACGCCAAGCCGGTTGTATCCTATCTTCCCACCGCCTTTCCTAAGATCTTTGGCCGTATGAGCGACGGTCCTTCACATTACAAGACCTTCTCAAGAGGCTCTGCTGAGGGACGCAGCGAGTGGCTTCAGGAGATGAAGGGCACTATCAGTCATCTCTACAATGTACCAAGCATAGCAACATGGGTTCTGTTCAACGAGGGCTGGGGACAGTTCAACGCCGCCAGTGCAACAATCATGGCAAAAGAGCTTGATGACTCCCGTCCGATCGACCAGGCCAGCGGATGGTTTGACGAGGGAAGCGGCAACTTCAGAAGTGTCCACAACTACTTCAGGCCTCTTGATGTGGAAAAAGAAAAACAGAGAGCTTTTGTCATCTCGGAATACGGCGGACTTGCCTGCCACATCGACGGTCATAGCAGCGTTGACAGAATTTACGGCTATAAAAAATACGACTCCCTCGATACTCTCGGAGTCGCATATTACAACCTGATAAATGCAAGTATGAAGCCCCTTATTCCAAAGGGTCTTTGCGGAGCTGTCTACACACAGGTCAGCGATGTCGAGGAAGAGGTAAACGGCCTTATGACCTACGACCGCAGGATCACCAAGATAAATCCCGATCTTGACCCGCATATGACAACTCATATCAACGAATAAAAAACGGAAACGCCGAGGCGTTTCCGAAATACTTAATACACTTCCACCTGTCCTCTGAAGATCCGATCCAGCTTGTTTCTGACAGAAATATAAGCCGGTATCAGGAACGCATCTGCAAGAACCCAGGCGATAGGACTTGCAAAGCACAGAGCAGGGAACCCGAATATCGGAACAAGAACCAGTGCAACAATAGTTCTTCCGATCATCTCCATAACTCCCGCCAGTACTGCAAAGAGAGAGAATCCCATTCCCTGGATGAGGAACCTGACAATGTTTACCAGAGCCAGCGGAATGTAAAACGCACTGTTTATTATCAGGTAGAGGTGTGCATTATCAAGACATGCCACATCTCCCGAATCAAGGAATATCATTGCAAAAGTCCTGCCGAAGAAATACAGGACAACAAAAGCTATCAGTGAATACGCAACACCAAGCTTGATTGCAGCTGTGAGGCCCTGCTGAAGGTGGTCGAGCTTTTTGGCTCCCACGTTCTGGCCGCCGTAGGTTGCCATGGTTGAACCAAGCGCATCAAACGGAATACAGAAGAACATTCCTACCTTGCTGGCTGTTGTAACCGCTGCTGCTGCATCCACGCCAAGTCCGTTGATTGCTGTCTGCAGGATAACACTTCCGATGGCTGTTATGGAATACTGAAGTCCCATGGGAAGTCCCATGTTGAGCAGGATAAAGAAATGTGATCCGTCAAGTGTCCAGTCTTCCTTTGAAAGATGAAGAATCTCAATCTTTCTGATGATAAAGACAAGACACATGATCCCTGCAAGTGCCTGGGATATAACAGTAGCAAGTGCCGCTCCGGCGATGCCCATATTAAGCGGTATGATGAACAACAGATCAAGACCGATGTTTACAACAGATGCAATAATAAGAAACTGCACCGGATGCCTGGAATCCCCAAGGGCCCTGATTATTCCGGAGAGCAGATTGTACATGTATGTAACAGGTATTCCCAGGAATATCACCAGTATATATTCATAGGCATATTCAAGGACATCTTCCGGTGTATGCATGGCTATCAGGATCTGTCTGCAGAATATACTGACAAAGAATGTCATTACAGCAGCCAGTACAGCGCATAAAATTATGGCATGGGAGACAAACCTGCGCATGCTCTTTAGGTCTTTTGCCCCGAATCGCTGGGCCACAGGGATGGCAAAACCGTTGCATACCCCCATGCAAAAGCCCATGATAAGGAAATTGATGGCTCCGGTAGTACCTACCCCGGTATAAGCCTCTTTTCCCAAAAACCATGATACGATAGCCGTGTCTATGATATTATAAAGCTGCTGGAACAGCATTCCCCAAAAGAGCGACAGGGCAAATCCAAAGATAAGGCCCATGGGATTGCCGACTGTAAGGTCCCTGGTATTGGTTTTTTTCATATATATCCGATCCGCCATAAAAATATGGCAAACAAAAATTAACGTGTTACCGACAAGGCTATATAATACAATCCTATTATAGGAAATTCAATCATCATTTTGCACATAATATATCAATTCGCTACAATGTTTTTATCTAAATAGCGCATAGGAGGAGAAAATGGATAACATCAAAGCAGTAGTTTCACTTGGTCATGAGGCACTGGGCGTAACAACGGGCGAGCAGCTCACAGCCACCAAGATTACAGCAAAGGCGCTGGCTGATCTTGTAGAAGCCGGATATCAGCTTATCATCACTCACAGCAACGGCCCTCAGGTCAGCATGATACATAAGGCAATGACAGAGCTTCACAGGATCTATATCGACTACACCCCTGCACCAATGTGTGTTTGTAACGCCATGAGCCAGGGATATGTCGGATATGATATTCAGAATTCATTTAAGACAGAGCTGATGGGCCGAGGTATTTCAACACCTGTCAGCACGATCCTCACACAGGTTACTGTTGATCCTTACGACGAAGCCTTCTATGCACCAACCAAGGCCATAGGCAGGAACATGTCCAAGGAAGATGCAGATATTGAGATCAAGAAGGGTAACTTTGTAAGAGAAGAAGCAGGCAACGGATATCGAAGGATCATCGCTGCTCCCAAGCCGATCGACATCGTTGAGATAGATGCGATAAGAGCTCTCGTTGACGCAGGCCAGGAAGTAATCTGCTGCGGAGGCGGCGGAATTCCTGTAATCCAGCAGGGTCACGTACTTAAGGGAGCATCTGCGGTTATTGAGAAGGACGCCATCGCAGGCAAACTTGCAGCTGATCTCAAGTCAGACAGGCTCATCATCCTGACTTCCGTTCCTTATGTTTATAAGAATTTTGAAACACCTGAAGAGGAGCCCATCACCAAGATGAACATTGCTCAGGCAAAAGAGTACATCGCTGCCAGAGAGTTCGGAGAAGTAGATATGCTTCCAAAGGTTGAAGCAGCCATTGAGTTCCTTGAGTCCAACCACAACGGCTCAGTACTTATCACATCGCTCAGTACCGTTGCAGATGCGCTTAAAGGTAAGGCTGGAACATTTATTACATTTGAGTAAGTGTAAAGGGAGTCAGGGGACGGTTCTGTTGACTCCAACAGAACCGCCCCCCTGACTCCCTTTCAAGGTTAAACCTCTTTAGCCTCTTTCGTATTTAGCTGCGGAATCTTAGGCACGCTGTCACCCCTGATCTCAATGATCGGTGAAGCCTTGCCTTCTATATAATCTCTTGTAATGGTCACACGGCCAATATTTTCATCCTTTGGAATCTCATACATGATATCCAGCATAAACTCCTCAATGATGGCACGAAGAGCTCTGGCTCCGGTCTCCTTCTCCATGGCCTTCTCGGCAATGGCTTCAAGAGCAGAGTCATCAAACCTAAGATCCACTTCATCCAGTGCCAGGAGCTTCTGGTACTGCTTGAGGATAGCATTCTTGGGTTCCTTGAGAATCTTGACCAGCATATCCTTATCAAGAGCACGCAAAGTACAGATGATAGGAAGTCTTCCGAGGAACTCCGGTATCATGCCAAACTTCTTAAGATCATCAATGGTAACTTTAGTGAGAATATCGGGATCATTCTCGTATTTATCCTTAAGGTCTGCATCAAATCCGATTGAAGTCTGCTTGTTGAGTCTCTGGGCAATGATCTCTTCTAGATCAGGGAAAGCTCCGCCACAGATAAAGAGGATGTTCCTGGTGTTGACTGTTGCCAGAGGAACCATGGCATTTTTGCTGCCCGCGCCCACAGGAACTTCAACATTTGAGCCCTCCAGAAGTTTTAACATACCCTGCTGGACCGACTCTCCGCTGACATCACGGGATGTGGTGTTTTTCTTTTTGGCAATCTTGTCTATCTCGTCGATGAAGATGATACCGTGCTCGGTCTTCTCCACATCGTTGCCGGCTGCAGCCAGGAGCTTGCTCACTACGCTCTCTATATCATCACCGATATACCCCGCCTCTGTAAGGGATGTCGCATCCGCAATTGCAAGCGGCACATCAAGAAGTCTTGCAAGAGTCTTGACCAGATATGTCTTACCGCTTCCTGTAGGACCAAGGAGCAGAATATTAGACTTCTCAATCTCAATCTCATCCATGGTGTCTGTTGCAACTCTCTTGTAGTGGTTGTAAACAGCAACACTCATGACCTTCTTGGCCTGATCCTGTCCGATTACATACTCATCGAGCTTGGCCTTAATCTTGTGAGGTGCAGGAATATCCTTGATATTTATTACAGGCTTGTCTGCCTTCTCTCTCTTTTTCTTGATCTTCTGTGAATTGGGGATTCCGCCTCCAAGATTGGAATCTCCATTATTAAACCCGTCCATGTTAAAGAACCCGAAGTTTGGGAATCCTCCTGAATGCTTGTTAAGCTCGTTCATGAGGTTCGGGTTGTTTAAAAGATTGTTGTAATCAAACTGACTGACAGCATCCATGGTCTTGTGCATGCAGTCATCGCAAATGCTTATATTGTTTGGTAGATGGAACATCTTGCCGGCCTTGCTCTCAGGTCTTCGGCACACAAAGCATACATCCTCATACTGGGACTGCTCTTTGCCTTCTTCATCTGTACTCTTGGCGGAACTTTCCTGTCCTCCCTCTACCACGTCTCCTTCAAGTTTCTCTCCGTCTTCATTAACTTCTCTGAAGTCCAGATCGTCATTTCTGTTATCTGTCATTGTATATCCTTTCATTTTATATAAGTGATGAAATGATAGCCGTTTTCAGAAAAGAGCTTGTCCGTATCGTTCATTCCATACTTATAAACCTGGCCTGTCTGCGGATTCATAAGAACCGTATTAAGGTCATTGAAGCCGATCACCAGCATTGATGATCCGTCGTTTAACATTGCCAGAACCGGTATGTCCTGATTGACATAGTATAACATAGCTGACAAAGGACAGCCATCCAGTTCAAGTATCTGCGCTTCCGGAAGTGAGCTCTTTAGAATGCTCACAACGCTTTCGCCCTCATCCAGAAGATCCTGGACGTTTCTGTTTATGCCCTCATATCTGAGCATAAGGTCTATGCACACAGCTGTCGAGCTCATCTCATCCATTCCTTCATAGCTCTCTGCTGTTCTTGTGATAGTCATATTCTGATTGGAGCGAAGAAGATTACCCTTAAGCCATACATAATCGTTGTCATCACCAATAACCACACCCGGCGCATCATTGGCCAGTTTGACCGCATCCGCAGGATTGGTATAAATAGCCCTTATTCCGTCCATACCATAAACATAGTAGAAAGGCTTCTCCTTGGTATCTCTCTCGATATCAGGCTTAACGTTTCTGCTGCCCTCAAACAGCGTCTGGTTCGGTGTAAGAACTCTGAGCTGCTTGGATTTGATGTCACTCTTGGTTGTTATCTGAACAATCTTCTCAAAAACATCAACGGAAACCACTGTTACAAGGTTGTTGCCTTCCTCAGCCTTCAGAGTACTCATGATCTGATCATCATAGGTAGAGATATAATTTTCTCCTGCCTCATCCTTTACAACTCTGGTCAGCTTTATCTGTGTATCTCCAATTGACACGCCTGTCACATAAATACCGCTCGGATGGTAGTTTTCGAGGATGTTTCCATCCAGATCACCAATCCTTATGTTGTACATTGCATACAGAGGATTGCCTATCGTATCAACTCCGATATCCGATGTGTGACACAATCCGTAAACGAGATCCTCGCCCATAAATCCCAAGAGAATAATATAGTCACCAGGATCGGCCTTTATCTCTGACTCAACCCTGTTGCTGAGATTCATAAGCTTAAGGCTCTGAAGATTGTTCTGCCATGCGATGGTGCTCTCTGATCTTGAAATCTTGTACTCACCTGCACCGATATTATCAACCACAAGACTGGCTGTCTTGGTATTAAGGTCAACAGCGTAAATATTCTGATCCAGCATTGCGTAAAAGATATCTGCGCTGCTGGCGTAGGCTATGTTTCCGACATAGTTGCAGAGGATCTCAGCTGACTGAACACTTTCCACAAAAGCCTGCTCTTCCACCGCATTGATTGCTGAGTTGTAGTCATAGACTGCAATTCCAACAGCTCCCTCATGTATTCCGCGGTTCATGTAGCCCGCAACCGCAAACCTGACGTTTCCTGCCTCGTCCACTTTCAGGATCTTAATGGAATGATCCGGCCATCTCGTTCTTGGATCGTCATTATCTGTATCATAAAAGCCAAAGAGATATGCAAGCTTACTCTCTGAATTGTTGAACATATAGAGCCTGTTCTCGCTGACAAAAGCAAATGCGCTTCCGCCGCTGCTCTCCACCAGCTGAAGATCGGGGTCTGAAATGTTCAGAGCAATGGTGTTTGTACCGATCGCATAAGAACCTGAATCAAACAGATAGTTCATGGTCCTCTCAAAATTAAGAAGATACAATCTGTCTGTGGTGTATCTGACTCTGTAGCATTCCGTTACGTTGTAGAGTCTGCTGGCCGTACCATCCTTGATCGTCACTCTGTACATCAGCTCATAGACACCTGTCTGTCCGTGCAGATCCTTAACAAACACTTCAGGTTCAGTGTGCCCTGTGACATTCATATCGCCCCAGGTAACCTGGTTGAAACTGCTGTGGATATTGACCCTGTTAAAAGTGGTATTGTCGCCGTCACTGTTTGACTCTAAGTATTTGGTATACTCCTGAGCCTCGGTCTTGCTGAATGTCGCTTCGCTGAATCCCAGGACAAAATCCAGTTCATCATTCATGTGGTACATGGAATCATCCTCTGTCCACACGAATCTTGTGTAGTATCTGGCTCTTCCGATGTCAGTGTCCATCAGAATTACCAGCATATACTCCTGATCGGCATTTATTAGGTCTTTTAAGACAAAAGACCCTTCGATATTATCAGCACTTTCCCTGTAATCGGTAATCTCCGTATTCTCTACAAGGCTCTTGCCGTCTATACTCCTGACTTCGAAGCCTATATTCCAGGCCTTGCTTCCATATGTATTGATCCTGTAATGTACATCTCTGCCTGCCCCTATCGGAAGTATCGTTCCTCGAAGGTAGCTTAAGTCTATCTCTGAAGTGTATCCGTGAAGAGGGTTGATCTCTTTGTCACCGCTCACAAGTGTAACGATTGGAAGCGTTGCCTCCGACATTGGCGCAGACATGTCTGCGTTATCCCCGTTGGAGAAATGACTTACAACGATCATCGCTATGACAAGAACTACTATAAAGTAGATTGTTTTTAATATTGTTAGTCTAATTGATTTATCTCGCATAATTGACTTTCAATTTTCGCTAGAGTATTATTTTTGTATGAATAATTTAACGCTATTTCGCAGGCGCTTCATCCCTGATGAATGCGTCGAACTGAAGGATGATATTATTCTTAAACGTACCGATTCCATGATAGTGACAAAATGGCATGTAATCAAGGAACGGCGCGATTTTTCTGACGGCTATTCCTGTTTCTATCTTGATAGAGGCTACAGGATAAGCAAGTTCCTAAAGAGTAACGGAGATCTTCTGTTCTGGTACTTCGACATAGTCGACTATGATATGGACTCCACCAATAATACTCTTCACATCATTGATCTTCTGGCCGATGTAGTTGTATATCCCAATGGCAAGCTCAGGGTCGTTGACCTCGACGAGCTCTCTGAGGCTTTTGAAAAGCATCTCATCGATGAGACTCTTCTTAAAAAGAGCCTGCTCTCCCTGAACAGGCTCCTGAATGAAATCTATACAGATGGTATAGAGCCACTTGCGGCCCCTATTGAAGATCTTATTAAAGCTGATGGCAGTGATCAGTAGAACACATGCCCACCAATGTTGATTCCCGAAAGTCCCGGCACCGGCGTTCTGAAATAGACGCAGTTGCCAACATTCGAATAACCTTTCATAGCTTCGTCGGCGGCCTTATAACAGTCTGCCGACGCTTTCCCGTCTGCCAGTGCCAGCGCAAGTCTTCCGCTGGATGCCGGCGAAAACTGTTTGTTCTGATAAATTACTCCCACCACCGTATCCGGATAGACGGATGATAATACTCTGTTGATTACAACCGCTCCAACGGCAAGCTTACCGTCATACGGCTCTGACCCAGCCTCGCAATAAATAAGGTTTGCCAGAAGGTATCTGTCTCCCTCAGCAAAAGTAACCTCAGAAATATTCCTCCAGGTAGAATTTCTGGCCAGTTTGGACATCCTCATCTCTTCTGCAAGCTTAGCTTCCAGCTTCTTGATGTCCGCTTCCTGCGCTTTGATCTGATCTTCCAGAGCCTGAGCCTTGGACTCGGCATCTGAAATATCGTTGGCATACTGCTTGATAGATCCGGAAGTCTGACTTACCAGACCTGAAACTCTGCTTTGTTCCGCCTGTTCTTTTACTTTGTAATCCTCAAGCTGCTCTCTCTCTTCCTCCAGGGCAGCTTCTTTTTCTTCTATGAGCTGCCTTGTCTCAACATATTCGTTGAACATCCTTCTGTCGTAAGCCGAGAGCTGTTCTATATAGTTGTTCTTGTTGAGGAAATCCGCGAAATTGCTGGAACCAAAAATCATTCCCAAAAGCACATTGTCCTGCTTCTCATACATAAACTGTATGCGCTTTTTCATGGAAGCATACTGGTTCTCTTCCGTGTCTCTTGCAGCTTCAAGCTCAGCAAGAGTATTCTCTATCTCGGTTTCCTTATCACCAATCTGCTCTTCCAAAGATTCAAGGTTATTGCTCACCTCGGTAAGCTGGTTATTCAGGTTGTTGAGCTGCCCCTGAAGCGAGGATTTCTCCTCATTCATCTCAGCAATATCATCCTTGGTATCATCCAGCTCGCCCTGAGTCTGTTCCTTGACTTTCTTGGCATTTTCCAACTGCTGTTTTGTTGATTCGGTGGCATTTGCCACAACAGGCATACTGACAAACAGCGTAACCGCTGCACACAAAAGTGCTATAGCCTTCAAAAGAGCTCTGTGTATGTAATTGTCTTTTGCAAAATAGCTCTTCACGTGATCCATGGTGTATTAAATAGTAATCTTGATGGCCCTTCCGCTTCTGGTGTACTGATAATATCTGACTCCCGCAGCATCGAACATCTTCTTGGATGCTATTGTTGAGGGTGTCTGACTGTATTTATCATCGTCATATACGACTGTTTTTATGCCGGACTGAATTATGGCCTTGGCACATTCATTACACGGGAAAAGAGATACGTATATCTTGGCGCCTACAAGACTGCCGCCACGGTAATTCAATATGGCGTTGAGTTCGCTGTGAGTAACGTAAGGATACTTGGTACCCAGCTCGTCATCACTTTCTCTCTCCCAGGGAAATTCCTCATCAGAACACCCCTTTGGAAAGCCGTTATATCCCATAGAAAGAATGTTGTTATCCTCACTGACTATGCAGCTCCCAACCTGAGTGTTGGGATCCTTGGAACGCATTGCCGCCAGTTTGGCAACACCCATGAAATATTCATCCCAGGAAATGTAGTCTTCACGCTTCATATGTTCTCCCCCTCGCATATGTATGTGATGACGCGATCACGTATTGCTCCGCTTCGCTCTCGCAATCCTACGCACATGCGGAATCCGCACTATCGTGCTACTTCCTTATGTACGTTCGGTCTTCAAACTTGAATTTTTTCTCGTGCGAGCACGAAAAATTCAAGTTTGAATCCCTATATCGCTCACTTGGTTCCGAAAATTCTGTCTCCCGCATCTCCAAGTCCCGGAACAATGTATCCGTGCTCGTTAAGATGCTCGTCAAGTGCTCCAACGTAAATGTCTACATCAGGATGTGCTTCCTGCATAGCCTTAAGTCCCTCAGGTGCTGCAATGATGCACATGAAATGAATGTGCTTGCATCCTCTGTCCTTGAGCATCTGGATAGCTGCAACTGAAGATCCGCCTGTTGCCAGCATAGGGTCAACAACGAAGATCTCTCTCTCAGAAACATCTGCAGGCATTTTGCAGTAATACTCAACAGGCTTAAGTGTCTCAGGATCTCTGTAAAGACCGATGTGACCAACCTTGGCTGTAGGAATAAGTGTAAGCATTCCGTCAACCATTCCAAGACCTGCACGAAGGATCGGAACTACGCAGAGCTTTCTTCCCTTAAGTTCCTTGACTGTTGTCTTGCATATAGGTGTCTCAATTTCAACATCCTGGAGCTTAAGATCTCTTGTTGCCTCATAGCAGATCAGCATAGCGATCTCACTGATAGTCTCTCTGAAATCTCTTGTTCCTGTTGTTGTTCTTCTGATAAATCCAATTTTGTGCTGGATCAAAGGATGATCCATAATTACTACTTTGCTCATACGTACCCTCCTGATTTATGTATTATTTTTCAATCTTGGATATTCTTCTTGCATGCTTCTCAAGCCCTGAAAAAGGAGTATCCAGGAAAACATCTACGATTTCATTACCAAGGAGCTCTCCTGTCATTCCGCCGCCCA
Organism: uncultured Butyrivibrio sp.; assembly: GCA_946623755.1. GTDB lineage: Bacteria > Bacillota > Clostridia > Lachnospirales > Lachnospiraceae > Butyrivibrio. The sequence continues at coordinate 44,779 of CAMORK010000012.1, forward strand.
TGGCAAGGACGTTGGCATCGTTGTGTTCTCTTGTAAGTCTTGCTGTTGTTGTCTCGCTGCAAAGTGCGCATCTGATTCCCGGAACTTTGTTGGCTACGATTGAAATACCAATACCTGTTGTGCAGATAACAATACCTTTCTCGCACTCACCTGCTGCAACAGCTTCAGCTGCAGCCCTTCCAAAGTCAGGATAGTCACAGGAATTCTTGTCGTATGTTCCAAAATCCTTAACCTCAAATCCTCTCTCAGCCAGATGCTTCTTGACTGATTCCTTAAGATCAAATCCGCCGTGATCACTAGCAATTGCTATCATTGTATGTTCATTCCTTCCTTAAAGTGAATTCTTATAATGCAATTTATTCCTTTAGTATTATAACATTATGGCCTGCTGCCTTCAAAAGCCTGTTCATTATTGCCTGTCCGATTCCGCTTTCGTCAAAAGACTCTGAAAACATAACATCAATATTCTCATCGTCGAATTCTCTGAGCACTTTAAAAAGCTCATGCGCAATAGAGGATTCATCTTCCCTGTTACCTACGCTCTTTATGACATCAGCGCTGTAAAAGTCTCTGGTTGCATCTGTTCCGATGATTCCAACTCTTTTGCCCTCTTCCATGGCCTCTTTTGCTCTGGCATTTATATAGTCCACAACAGATTTCTGGTTGCCCTGGATAATAGTAAGGCTTCCCTTTGGAGCGTAATGTCTGTACTTCATTCCCGGAGCCTTGGGCTTCTGGGTGGAGGTTGCATCGATTATGGTCCTGTCTATTGTAACCCGGCCCAAAACCTCTTTTAACATATCCTGAGTGATGTAGCCAGGACGAAGTATCATGGGCTCTTCTGATGTCAGATCCACGATGGTGGATTCAAGTCCAATGCCAACCTGACCTCCGTCGATTATCATCTCAATCTTGCCTGAGAGGTCCTCCACGCAGTATTTTGCCAGCGTAGGGCTGGGGCGACCTGAAGTATTGGCGCTGGGCGCAGCAATATATCCGCCCGACTGCCTTATGAGTTCAAGCGCGATCTCATTATTGGGCATGCGGATTGCAACTGTATCAAGGCCTCCTGTTGTCTCATGAGGTACCTTGTCATTCTTGTTCATTATCATAGTGAGAGGTCCGGGCCAAAAAGCTTCAGCGAGCCTGTATGCTGCCTCGGGAACCTCATCCACTATGGCCTCCACATCCTCCATGGATGCGACATGTACTATAAGCGGATTGTCCGAGGGACGACCCTTGGCTGCGTATATCTTTCTGGATGACTCAGGGTTTAAAGCATCTCCTCCAAGGCCGTAAACAGTCTCGGTGGGGAAAGCCACCAGTCCGCCCTCTCTTATTATGCTGCCGGCCTTTGTCAGTATCTCTTTTGCCGCAGCATCAATATTGTGTTCATCTATCTTATAAAGCTCTGTGTTCATAATTCTTGTCAGCCACCTATATAATCAGCAATGAGATCCCAGATTTCGGGAGATTCCATTCCCAAAGACCACTCTGCAATACCGGCGATATTATTGGCTCTCATAGAATCAATTTTCTGTCCGATGGACGTCTCATCCTCCATCCAGATCTGAACCAGGGTTCCGCCATCTGTGTACTCACCGTAGTTCTGACCGGCCTCAGCATTCCACTGCATATCAATGTTGTGGTTTGCAATGAATTCCTTGGCTGTCTTCATCGAAACGGCCTCACTGGATACCTTGCCGTCAGTTGTGCGCCATATTCTTGTATAGAAAGGAATAGCATTGATCACTTTGTTAGCAGGAACATCCTCAAGGGTCTTGATGATACCGTTCTCAACGTACCCAAGAGAAGCAACTGAGCCTGCCTCCTGAGAGCCGCCGTAGTGCTCATCATAGCCCATGACTATAACGTAATCAGCAAAAACTCCCTGTTCCTCAAGATCGTAGTGATCGTTAAAATTCATAGGTACATAGTTATCAACAGAAAAGACAAGTCCCGCCTTTCTGCATGCGATGGACAACTCTCTCATAAACTGCACAAAGGACTGCCCATCCTCTGTCGCAATAAGCTCAAAGTCAAGGTTGATGCCGTCTGCTCCGACTGCCTCTGTCTCCTCAACCGCCCTGCTTATGATGGCAGCTCTGCTGGTTGCATGGGATAAAAACTCATGGGATGATACTTCGCTTCCTCCGGTGAAGTTATCAAGAAGCACCCAAACATCCATGCCCTTGTCATGAGCAGTATTGACATAAGAAGATGATGCAAAACTCCTGATGGTTCCGTCATTGCCTGTTACAGCAAGCCATGTCGGGCAAAGAACATTAAGGCTCCTGGCGCCTGATATCACATCCGTGATGGTGTCATTACCGCCAACGCCTCCTATGTTGTGGAAGCCCACATTAACCATGCCCTCCTTGGAGATGCCTGTAAATTCAGGCTCTGTATAATCCTCAACAGGGATAGGGCTCCTTGTTGTAACATCCTTAAGTCTCTTATTCTCCACATATCCTATGAAGGAATCAGTGCTCTTAACCTTGGACCAGTTCTCGAGTTCTTCAAGAACAATTACGCTGTCACCCTTTTTAACCTCTTTGAGAATCTCACTCTTGACTCCGCCTCTTAAGCGAATCTGAGTGTTCTTGGATATTGTTGCTACCTGTTCATCCTCCCAGGCTGTGGTGAGCTGCATGTGATTTGGGTTATCAAATCCTTCATAATAGAAGTTGGTATATTTCCTGACATATTCAAGAGCAACATAGAGTGTATCGCCCTCGAGGCGGGATATTGTATAACTCTCCTGTGCTCCGCCGCCCTCGGTATCAGACCAGGTGTCAGTACCGATGACATTTGTTATAACAGCAGTCGGTGTTGTATAGAGAAGTGTTCCATCCTCGATTCCGTAATAGAATCTGTCGTTGAGATACTTCTGTACAGATGCAAAGTCCATGTAGTAGTATCCGTCAAAGAGCTTTGCATGCTCTTCAATACGTTCATTGCCTAAAATTATAGGCACGTCGTTTTCTCCCTCTACTCCGAAGTACTCTTCAAGATCAGCCGTCTCATTACTGTAAGAATACTTCTTAAGAAACTCCTGCCCAACATAAATACCTGCAAAAATAAAAATAAGGACGATTATAATAATCGCCGGAATTACCTTTTTCTTCATATCCTAGCTCCTTTACAATCGCCCTATATTATAACAGACTATTAAGTTTACGTCATTAATGAAAGTACTCACGCTTTGTGAACAATCTGTATTTATTCGTACCTTGTGTGCATGGTGGGGTCCAGACCTGAAAGGTTGATTGTTATTATGGACTTTCATTTTGTCTAACTGATACCGGTTCTCCAAAAGGTCATAAATCGTGATAAATTCCACAAGTGGTCATTTCCAATAACAGTTTTTCATTGACATATTTTAATATTTAAAGGCGCCCAACCACAAATCCTTCCGTCGTATATTTTGACTCGTACAAAATATGGTATAATTTAAGTAGAAAAATAGATTGTCGTTATATCTAAAATCGTTGTTTGGTCTTAGGGGAATCATAGTTGAAACTGCTAAGACATCTTACCCTAAGGTAAGACAATAGAAAGAATAGAAGTTCAAAATTTCCCTATCACGCCTCCTTCCCGGACTTAAGTCTTGGCGGAGCGCCTTACAAAAAACAATGATAACAGCTAAATCTTAAGATTTACCGTCGAAATTTCTTAAGATTTTTTGTAGAATTCTTAAGATTTTATGTAGATAGAATGTTTTTAGCGGAAAATGACGATATATCTATTGACATAGTATATTTCAGCACTTAATATCTATGTATTCCAAAGTCAGGAGAGGAGGTATGCATCATGAAGATTGAAAAAGTCAATGATCACCAGATTAGATGTACACTTACCAGAGATGACCTTGCGAAGAGAGACCTCAAAATTACAGAGCTTGCATATGGAACGGACAAGGCTAAAGAGCTTTTCCAGGACATGATGCAGCAGGCTAATATAGAGTTTGGATTTGACGCCGAAGATACTCCTATTATGATCGAGGCTATTCCCATCAACTCAGAATGTATTGTCCTTATCATCACCAAGGTGGAGGATCCGGATGAACTTGATACCAGGTTCTCCAACTTCGCTCCTTCCGTTCATGAAGAGGACGAGGATGAAGAATACGAGGATGAGGAATACGATTACGATGAGGATGACGAGGACAATGAAGAAGATGTCATGGGTCTTTTCAAGAGACTTCAGCACAGCAACATGAACGACTTCATCGACAGCCCATTCCAGGGTTCACAGTCAGACTCCAAAAAGGTCAAAGAGAAAACACAGGGCCCCAAGAAAAAAGGCCTTCCAGGCAGAAAGGGATCAAGAATCTTCTCATTCAACTCCCTTCACGAGGTTACTAAATTCGCAGCAATAGTTAATCGCAAGTTCTGTGGAGTAAATACTCTCTACAAGAACGAAGCTAAGGGTAAGTACTACCTGATACTTCATCAGGGTGATATTGATAATGCAATATTTGCAAACATCTGCTCTCTTCTTACCGAGTACGGTCAGACAGAGATCGGCAACACAGCAGATGAGCATTATTTAGCAGAGCACTACACTGTAGTTATCAAGGATAACGCAGTTCAGACGCTTTCCAAAATTTAACAAACAAAACGGTCCCCCGCTTTTATAAAACCTTTCTCCTCAATGCTGGTCGCTTAACTTCGTCGAAAGGTTTTATAAAAGCGGGGGACTTTTTAGTTATTTAGAAATATAAAAAAGGCTGTGAGACTTATCTCACAGCCTTAATTATTTTAATTAGGATCAGCCTTTAATTCAGCGATCAATCTTTGCCGTAAAGAGTAACAAGCTTTTCAAGATAAGCTCTGTGCTCCTTAGCATGCTCTGCTGCTGCTGCATTGAGCTTAGCAGCTCTCTCAGGATTCTTGAGCTTAAGTGAAAGGTATCTAACCTCACCATCAAGGA
>CAMORK010000013.1 GCA_946623755.1 uncultured Butyrivibrio sp.
TGTATAGGTAGAAAATGAGGCCTTATAGAAATTCAGGCCTCTAATCTTTCTACGCCCACGAGACACTTTTTTCGATATATGTAGAAAATCTCTGACTCCGTCCCCCAGGGATCCAAAATGGTCCCTTGACTCCGTCCCCAGGGATCCAAAATGGTCCCTTGACTCCGTCCCCCGGAGATCCGAAATGGCCCCTTGACCCTTCCTTCGGGGACCATTATGATTAAGCTATGACTAAGAAGAAGCTTGCTCTTGAGGTGATCGAGAGACTAAAAAAAGAATACCCGGATTCAAATTGTACGCTGGCATATGATAAGGCGTGGCAGCTGCTGGTGAGCGTAAGACTTGCGGCACAGTGCACAGACAAGAGAGTGGATATGATAACCCCGCTCCTGTACGAGAAGTTCCCAAGCGTTGAAGCACTGGCTAAGGCACCGGTGGAAGAGATTGAGGAAATAGTTCGTCCCTGCGGACTTGGTAATTCCAAGGCAAGGGATATTTCTGCATGTATGAAGATGCTGCACGAAACCTATAATGACAAGGTTCCGGATACCATGGAGGAACTTTTAAAGCTTCCGGGCGTTGGGAGAAAGAGCGCAAACCTCGTTCTTGGTGATGTCTATGGTAAACCGGCAATCGTTACTGACACCCACTGTATCAGGCTCTGTAACCTCATAGGCCTTGTTGACAACATCAAGGAACCTGCCAAGGTGGAAAAAGAGCTATGGAAGATAGTTCCACCGGAAGAAGGAAACGGACTTTGCCACAGATTTGTCGACCACGGAAGAGCAGTGTGTATCGCACGTCGTCCGAACTGCGCAGAGTGCTGTCTAAAGGACATCTGCAAGACCGGCAGGAAAGCGTGACAGGCATCAAACCGGCGCCATATAATTTCAAGATCAGTGCTGACAAAAAGATAACAAGAAAACTTGACCAGACTCAAAGACCAGCAAACGTTTTCGTAGAGATAATTTATGACATAGTAATGAAGCAATTCGTATATCATAAATTTCTGTTTATTCGTTAACGGGGGGATATTATGAAAAATATCGAGTATCTGCGTCTACTTAGTAAGGAGTTTCCCAATTCAAGAAAGGCCGCAGCGGAGATCATCAATCTTCGTGCAATCTGCGCGCTTCCTAAGGGAACGGAGTATTTCTTTTCCGACATCCACGGAGAGTACGAGGCGTTTTCACACCTGCTTCGAAGCTCATCCGGTATCATAAGGGCCAAGATTGAAGAGACCTTCGGCAATCAGATGACCGAGGCTGAGCAGCTTCAGCTGGCCAATCTTATTTATTATCCAAGAGAAGTTATAGATGAAATAAGGCATGACGACAGTTATTCCCTGAAGGACCTTCAGGAGCATCAGAAGATAACCATAAACAGGCTTATCTCTATTTGCCGTGTGGTCAGTTCCAAGTACACAAGGTCCAAAGTCCGTAAGAAAATGCCTGCAGATTACGCCTATGCCATAGATGAGCTCCTTCACCTGGACATGAACGATTTCAACAAGAAGCTCTATTACAGTGAGATCATAAACGGCATCATTGAGATTGATTTTGCGGATGAGTTTATCATTGCGCTCTGTGAGCTGATACAGAATCTCACCATCGATTCTCTTCATATCATCGGTGACATCTTTGACAGAGGTGCAAGACCTGATCTTGTAATGGAAGAGATCATGAACTTCCACGATGTTGATATCCAGTGGGGTAACCATGACATAGACTGGATGGGCGCTGCCTGCGGAAATACAGCCTGCATTGCCAACGTGCTTCGTATCGGGACCAGCTACAACACCTTTGATGCGCTGGAGGACGGCTATGGTATTAATCTTCGTCCGCTTTCCATGTTTGCTGCGGAAGTTTACGGCGATGATCCCTGCGAATGCTTTAAGACCCACATCCTTGATGAGAACAAGTACGATGCGGTAAACCCAAAGCTTGCAGCCAAGATGTGCAAGGCCATCAGCATCATTCAGTTAAAGCTCGAGGGACAGCTCATCAAAAAGCACCCTGAGTACGGACTGGAATCCAGGCTCCTTCTGGATAAGATCGATTACGACAAGGGCGAGATCACTATCGGGGAAAAGACCTATAAGCTTAACGACACAAACTTTCCGACCATCGACCCGGGTGACCCCTACAAGCTGACAGAAGCAGAGGAAGAGCTTATAAGGACTCTCAGATTTTCCTTCATGCACTCGCAGCTCCTGATTAAGCACGTGCAGTTCCTATATTCCCACGGCGGAATGTACAGGATCGTCAACGAGAATCTTCTTTATCACGGCTGCATCCCTATGGATGAGAGCGGAAATTTTGTGCCCATGACCACGGCCGACGGAAGCTTTTTGGGAAAAGAGCTTATGGACTACATCAACAAAAAGGCCCACGATGCGTTCTTTCTCGATAGCAGGGACTATCCGAAGGAGAAGCAGGATGCCGTTGACCTCATGTGGTACCTATGGTGCGGCCCGTATTCTCCGCTCTTTGGGAAAGACAAGATAACTACCTTTGAGCGAATGTTCCTAAAGCATGAAAAAGAGCTGGCCAAAGAGATTTTTAATCCATACTACAAGTTCTCAAGTATGGAACCCTATGCGGATAAGATCCTTAAGGAATTTGGCCTGGACCCTGAATGGGCACATATCATAAACGGCCATGTTCCGGTTAAGACAGCCAAGGGTGAGAGCCCTGTCAAGGCAAACGGCAAGCTCTATATCATAGACGGTGGTATTTCCAAGGCTTACCATGAACAGACCGGAATTGCCGGATACACGCTGATTTACAATTCCCATCATCTGGCACTTGCCCAGCACAAGCCTTTTGTTAAGGGAAAAGAGAATACGCCGACAATTCAGATTACTGAGAAAACAAAAAGAAGAATACTGGTACGTGACACCGATATAGGTAAGGGCCTGCAGCGACAGATCGATGATCTGAAAGATCTTTTAAAAGCCTTTGAGAGCGGACTTATCAGAGAAAAGAACTAGAGTATTAATATACTGTTTATAAAAATGTTATTTGACGATATATGCAGTGAATAAGTAAAATGTCTGTAGGTAAGATTTGAAAGGAAATCAGAAATGGATGCAAATGGATTAAGCCCTGAACAGCAGGAACTGCTTGCCAGCATTATGGGAAAGTCTTCACAGGCTGGTGGAGGCGGTGGCTTTAGCCCGGCTTCTGTTCCTAGGCCTGCAGCTTCAGCACCGGCAGCAGCACCTGCTGCTTCTGATCCCGGCAAGATGCTTTCACAGGCAGAGATTGATGCGCTGATCGCATCGATGGGAAACTAAATATAATAAACGGATACAGAAAACCCTCGCCAATCGGTGAGGGCTTTTTCACGCTTCGGATAAATAAATACTTATCGTTTAAATGATTATTAAATTATTGTAAAAACGCACAAAAATCATAAAATAACGTTATAATCATATAGTGAAGATATATCGTTATATCCATGCTTTACAATCGCTATTTTGTAAAAATATAACATAAGACGGAGTGTGATTTTATGAAAGAGAAACCAAAGAAACCAAGAAAAAGTGTAAGCGGAAAACTTTTAAAGGTTGTCATTCCCATGATAGCACTGTCAATCATTGTTATAATGCTCATTGTGGCAACCCAGGCCAAGAACATCATTACAGAGCTTGCGGTTAACAACCTTGAAAAAGAGTCTGAGTACTACACGGAGAAGATCGGACGTGAGATAACCAATATGGTTGAATATCTGGACGCATCTGCTGAGGCACTGGGTTCAGTTTCTTTTCCCAATGATAATGCCATGGCCAGCTATCTTATTCCTACTCTTTCAAAGAATGAATATATGCCAAACGGTATGTATGTGGCCACATCCACAGGACAGTGGATCGACCCTACAGGGTGGGTGCCGGATCCTGATTATGTTGCGACCGAGAGAAGCTGGTATATAGAGGGACTTGGTCATTCAACCTTCCTTCCGGGAGAACCCTACGTTGACTCTGATACGGGCAGCACCGTTGTGTCCTTTTCCAGAAAGGTAAAGTTTGCGGATGCCAGGGAAGGTGTGGCAGCAGCAGATTACACCCTTGACGGTATCGTGTCGGAGATCAGTTCAATCAAGCCCGTTAAGACAGGCGGAGCAATGCTTCTTTATCATGACACCATTCTTTCCTACTTTGATGCAAGCTTTAACGGAACCCCTGTCAGTGAGCATCCCGAGGCACTGTTCCTTCAGAATGCATATAAGTTTGCACAGACAGGTTCTACGGAAGTCAGTGAGCTTAAATCGGAAAACGGACAGACTTATTATGTGCGTGCAAGCGTGATACCCGGAACTGACTGGACTCTTATCTGCTCCGTTTCAAAGAGCGATGTCCTGGCTGATCTCAGCAGGTTCCAGATCGTATGCATAATCCTTATGCTTATAATGCTTGCAATTATTTCAACAGTTCTTTTCATGCTGGTGAGAAATATCGTATCGAAACCTGTTGGTGCCCTTACGGAAAATATCACAAGGATCACAGACGGTGACTTTACTGCTGAGATTCCTGAAGGCGGAGACGATGAGATCGGTCTTATGAATAACAATATGAAGACCTTCGTTGACCACATGAGAGGAACCCTTGGAAATATTAAGGATGAGACAGACAGGCTAGCCATAGAGGCTGAAAACAGTAAAGATGCATCCGGTAAGCTTAATATTCAGGCCAATGAGCAGTCCACCAACATGGGACAGATCAGGGATGCCATGAACGGAATGGCAAGTGCGGTTGCAGAACTTGCAGAGAATGCAACAGAGCTTGCAGGAGAAGTTGCAGATCTTACCGAGCAGGGCAACGCAGCCAGTGAGACCGTCAATAACCTGGTTGTTAAGGCAAAAGACGGGCAGCGTGATATGGAAGTTGTTCAGAGAGGTATGGAGAAGATCTCTTCTTCCATGAACGATATGAACACCGATGTTCAGGCAGTTGGCGAGTCTGCACAGAAGATCAATTCCATCATTGAAATCATCAACTCCATTGCATCCCAGACAAATCTCCTTTCACTTAATGCATCAATCGAGGCAGCAAGAGCAGGAGAGGCAGGAAAGGGCTTTGCTGTAGTTGCTCAGGAGATTGGACAGCTGGCAGCAAACTCGGCAGAATCAACTACTGAGATCGGCAAGATCATTGCTGAGATCACACAGCAGATAAAGGCTCTCTCGGAGAAGTCCCAGGCCAACATGGATGAGATCACAGCAAGTTCGGAAGCTGTTCAGACAGCGGGTAAGACCTTTGAAGAGATATTCTCAAGCCTTGATGAGACCAGTGCAACCTTCAAGGATATGATTGAAAAGATCGGCAATGTAGATACAATTGCAACATCTGTTGCAGCTATTTCAGAAGAGCAGTCTGCAAGCACACAGGAAGTTACGGCAACAACTGATAACCTGGCAGTCAGCGCTCAGCAGGTTGCTGATGAGAGCCAGGGTGTTGATGAAAGTGCAACAACAGTTTCATCGGCAGCAGCAACTATTGAAGACTTTGTAAAAGACTTTAAGATCTGAGCGATATAGGGAGACATGCGTATATCGCGACAATTGAAAGGAGGATGTTATGTATATTTCGATGCAATGCTCAGATAACAGTGGAATGCTGAACACAGAGATATGTACCTTCTATGGCATAAGGTATGTACCAAGATTCAGATCAGCCGTGATCTCTACAGAGCATCTGAATCATGAATACGTAATTCCCATGACTCCACAGGATTATGAGGCTGCAGTCAAGCAGATAAATGAAGCCATGAAGGCGCATGCGACCATGATCTCAATCGAAAGTGGAATGGTCTGCCGCGGCCGAAAGGGCGAGATAAGAAATATGGAGCCACAAAAGCTCACAATAGCTGCTGTATAAATTCTCAGGACAAAATAAAACCGTCACTTTTTTTCAAAGTGGCGGTTTTGCTTTTTTAGTCCAGTCTGAAGACCTGCTTCATCTGCTTTTGTGCCCCGGTCTTTTCGTCCTTTTCCAGAATGAGGATTCCTTTCATGCTCTCATCCCATCTTGCGACAACCTCGCTCTCTGCCTGGTATCTGCCGGCGTATTCTATGCCTTTTTCACACTCATAATATCCAAATACCTCAGCGTCAAACTCAGCATCATCAAGCTCGTACATGTAGATGCTGTAGTTGCAGATTCCGGCGGCCTTTAATACCTCTTTCATCTCAGGCCATATCTCGTCATGTCTTTTGATATATTCGTCTTTTTTGCCTTTTAAAACCATGCCTTTCCATGCATATCTTTCCATTGTCATTCCTCCTTGGTCTGTCCGTAGCTGCTTCTGGGACACTTTGTAATATTTTCAAAAACGGGATCTATAGTATATTCCACGTGTATATCCTCTATGCCTTCTGCAGGCTCTTCCAGTTCGATGTCCCTGAAGGTGATGTTCTTAAGTTCATGTCCGGGCTCATCGAAGCCGCAAAGCTCGATGGAAGGGCAGTCGTGCCAGTCGTTTTTGCCGGCGTTGTTATCAAGAAATCTTCCGAGAAGATGCATCCTCTCAAAGTGGCAGTCCTCGATAACAGGTGAAATTCCGGCACTTTCGCCGTCGTCGTTGAAGGTTACTGAATGGATCATCACGTGGGAAGCTGATATGTCCCTGACGGATACGCCCCTTACGTAGCCTCCGCGCTTTTTGGTGGATTTGATCTCAATGCCTGACCAGGTGGGCCGCATGTCGCAGTCCCATAAAAAGACATCTTCAACTCCGCCGCTCATCTCGCTTCCGATGCACAGCCCGTGCCCGAAGTGGCAGATGCAGTCAAAGACCCTGATGTTTTTAGTGGGGCGGGCTATCACATTGCCCTCGGGGTTTTTGCCTGACTTAATGGCAACCGAATCATCTTCTGTGTAAAAATCGCAGGCGTATATGGTGGAATTTGTTGAAGAATCGGGATCCCATCCGTCGCCGTTCCACACACCCTGAGACTTGATGGTGCAGTGGTCCGTCACAACCTGATCTGAGTATACAAAATGCAGGTTCCAGGACGGTGCAAAACCAAGCGTCAGATTGGAAATCCAAATATTCCTGCAGTTGCTCATATTAATGAGTCTCCCCCTGACTCTGTGGGAGATGGTCTCGGGCTTCTCATACTCTTTTATTTTATCACCAAGTGATGCGATATAGTCTTTTAACCTTTCAGCTTCCAGCTTGGCGCAGGCCTTGGCAAGAGTCCAGCCTCCACCCATGATGGCCCCTCCGCCCCGGATCACCACATTTTCGCAGTTGTAGCCTGCATTGTGATCAAGATGGCCCAGATTCAGAAGGCTTCTGTAGCATTCCCTTTCATATCCCTCAAACCTGCTGGGTATCATGGGAAGATAATCGGAAGGATCATCGCTTCCCTGAAGAACAGCTCTTTTGTCAACGAATAGTTCAGTCCCGGAGTGCATATCAAGAGCTCCTGTAAGGAACGTCCCCTCAGGAATATACACATACGAGTTCTCGTCGCAGTCATCAAGGGCCCTCTGAAGGGCTGCAGTATTCATGGTATTGCCGTCGCTAACCGCATTGTAGGGAGCAAAAGTCACATCGATGGGGCGTTTCAAATGCATGGCCTTAACGGTAATAGTCCCAAGCTGTTTGGAATTACCTCTTGGGCAATGCATTGATACCTCAACTTCATACTCATGGTCCGGCAAAAGACCTTTAAGCGTGTAGTGGGTCTTGCCGGTGCCTCCTGTAAATTTGCCATCCACATAGATGCGATAGGAACAACGCATGTCAGCGCCATCCGGAAGATCCCAGAAGATCTCGGCTTCGCTCCCTGTTGATCTGTAGTCTAACAAAAATTCATGCTTCAAAATTTATGCTCCTTGTCTTTATGCCTTCGGCCAGGTCTATGAATCTTGCAAGGGCTGTATATACTTCGCCTCTGGAGATCCATTTGCCGGGTGTGACATTTTTTCTTTCGTCGATGCCAAGTTCCTGTGCTTTTTTGACGCATTCATCAAGTGAGATATCTCTTTTGCCCGGATCATTCTCGAGGAACCTTATGAGAAAACTGTCCAGTTCCTCATAAGTAAGGAATTCATCAGGTCTGAAAAAGAGCTTGTCCCCCTCCTGCCTAATCGTAGCGAGGTCAATAAGGTTTTCCTTGATCAGAGTTTCCACATATCCGCTGTCCCATTCATCTGCCTTAAGGTCCGAGAATTTACCTGTGTAAGGCCTTGTGCCTGCAATGCGAAGAGCCTTGAACAGGACCATAAGGAGCTGAGCTCTTGGCATCGGCGAATCGGGGTGCAGGTGCATTACGCAGGGATCAAGAAGGCAGTATCTGAAGGCTTTTTCAAGACCTTTTTGATCCTCAAACCCTGCTATGTCCACGTAGGGCAGGTCGATAGCAAATATGTCGGGGTCGGGCTCCTGAGCAGGAATATTTTTCGTGTCAGAATCAGGACTCCAGAAACCGGGCATAGGTCCGTTGTCGCAGCGCCCCGGAAGAGTCTCTTTTCCCTTATCGGTGCTGCGGAGAGTGTTCATGAACATGTCAGATATCATGACACTTCCGTATTCGTTGGTGTGGGTCACATCACCCGGCATGAAGAAGTCTTTCGCGTTGTCCGAGAACTCCACCCATTTCTCAAATGTCTGTCCGTGCAGATCTATGAAGGGCACATCGAGCTCTTTTGCAACTGCCTCTGCAGCCCTGGCATAATCTGAAAGGAGAGAGTAATGGGTGCCGAGTGAGAGAGTCTGTGCCTGCCCCGGGGAAAGGGATAATGGTATCCGGCTGATCGGAGAGCACAGGATAGCTTCAGCACCCATTACTTTGGTGAAATTTATGAAACTGCGAAGATTATCTGAGTAGCCGCCAAAGGCTGCAAGATTTCTGCGCTTCTGGTCGTTGTGACCAAACTGCAGGATCATGCAGTCTCCGGGCTTTATCATCTCTTTTACAATGTCAAAGTGACCGTCATCTCTGAAACAGTTTGTGGTAAGCCCTGAGTGTGACATGTTGCAGACAGCTGCGCCTTGAATGTACCTTGGCAGTGTCTGTGCCCATCCCGAGAAGCTTCCGTAAGGGTAATACGGAATCCCGGCATTTTGATCCGTTACTGTGGAATCGCCGCCGATCCAGATCACAGGGACTTTTTCTGAGGTTATGGTCACCTCTGCTGACAGATTTTGAGTATCGATATTGCAACCGGAATAACTTATAAATATATCTTTGTCTTCGCATCTGACTGATGAAAGTGCAGGAATGAAGGGCGTTACGGCAGTATGATAGGTCTTTTCCCAGGTGCTGCCTGCGGGGATGGATATATCCCTGGCTATCATGGCTCTTCTCGAGGAAAAGAGTGTCAGGTTCTCTATATCGTTGTCTATGGCGGACAGCTTTACTGTGACCCTGTAGGTGTCAAAGGAAGGAACCGATACCTTGATGATCTGTACCTGCCTGCCTTCATCTGATACCTCTTCATAGAAGTGTCTGTTGTTCCAGCCTCCGCTCTTTAGAGCCTCCTCATGGGCAGTACCGGAGGTTGTGACAGCCATCTTTGGTGTAAAAAGGCCATAGCCTCTCTCTTTGGAGTAGAGGCTATCGGTATATGGATTGTGAAGTTTAAAGTGTATTGAAAACATTACATTTCCCCAAATGAACATGTTTTATAGCTTGTAAATAGCTGTGGCAAGAGGAGCAAGGTCTTTTACCTCAAAAGGCCCGTTGTCTGTGGATATGGATACTGACTGCGCCTCTTCCGAGTTATTGATGACTATGAGGCTCTTGCTGTCTTCAAAGTAAGCGCATTCCACCATAGGATTGTCAGAGATGTATTTTTGATCCTGGGAAAGGCCTGCGCCATACAGCAGGATATTGAGAAGCAGTCTGTAGTTCTCAGGCGCATTTTCAAAGGTTGAAAGATAGATGCCTTTGCCGCGACCGAAGCTGTTTATTGTCAGGAGCGGATAACCGTCCTTGGATCTGACGACTTTGGCTGCTCCGTCGGTCAGGTGGACTTTGCCTCTTAGCGGGATATTGCTTATTGCAGGGATCAGTCCGTCTGAGTTATCGTCAACGAAAGCCCATTTGCCCATGCAGGACTTGTAGTCACTGTCTCTGTTGACGCCCAGAACGCCTGACATCTTGAATCTGAAGTCTTTTTCGCCGGTGGAAGAGGGTTCGTTGACTCCGATAAAGCATCCGCCTTCATTGACCCATTCCGTGAGTACTTCTTCCACAACCGGATCGTTCCAGCTCTCGGCTCCGCACCAGGCTGTACCTGCAGATCCGGCGTTGATGATAACGTTTATATCGGACAGATCCATGTTCCTTAGATCGTCAAAATCTATGTAAGTCACGTCTACAGGAAGTCCCGAGAGTGCCTCGTTGATGTGGATAAGGTCGTGCATGTAGGTCTCGTGGAAGTGGCCTGAGAGAGTCCAGCTTCTAAGCCTGCCCCAGGAGTGCAGCACTGCAACCTTGATCGGAAGGACGTAAGGTGAACCTTCTTCATGGAGCTCTTTTATCTTCCTGAACTCATCTGAGATTGTGCTGATATATTCAACAAAGTCAGGAAAATCCTGCACCAGATGAAGATATCCGCCAAGCCCTATCCTGTCTATCTTGGCCCGCAGCAGTGCGCGTCGGGCACTTCTCCAGTAGAGCGCAGCGTCTTTTGTGGGATCTCCGCCCTTTGAGAAGGTCGGAAGTCCGCCGAGTCCAACAGGGAAAAGATACGGATGAAGCCTTATCTCATGAACGGGAACATCAACTCCTGCACAGAGTCTTACTTCATAGCCTGAGAAAATGCATTTGATCAGGCCGTCAAAGCCAAATTCCTTAAAGCGCTTTCCGTATGGCTCAATGCCAACCCAGCTGTCATCGTAAAAGACATATGCTTTTTTGCCGAAGCTGTGAACGATGTCCACAAGCTCTTTTCCGAAGGAAACAACGAACTGATTGACGAAGTTCATGTAGTCGCGCTGTGTCTTGACCGGCGGAAGGTGCGTGGGATGGAAGAGCCCGGTGTTGATGAAATCCTCGGCTGTGAGCTTGTAGCCGTAGCTCTCGGCGAAGTCATCCAGCATCCTGGGGCTGACGGTGAAGTCATAGGAACCCCAGTCGGTAAAGAGATAGCGGTTTCTCACATCACTTCCCCACATCCATACAAAGTTGTAGAACATGGAAGTAAAGCGTACCACGGTGGTGGCAGGATGTGCCTTACACCATTTGGTGAGCCAGTCCTTTAAGTACTCTCTGGTCTGAGGGTATACGGGATCGATCTGCATGAGATGTTCCTTGTTCCAGCCGTTGGTGACGTGGTTGTACATGGAAATCTCTTCCCAGATCCTGTAGGCTAAAAAGCTCACTGTGTATTTGTGCCATGGAATGATGTTGTTGACTATGACGTTTTGGGCCTCTTTCTCGTAGGTCCAGAAATTTCTGTTGACTTCCCTGCCTGTGGTGCGGTCGTAGACCTGCCAGTATTTCATGGAATCAGCGCTGTCATTGACTTTGAACTGCTGATCGAAGAAATCGTCCATCAGGTGGAAGGTTAGAAAAGACTCCTCTGCAATCTTGGGAGCTGTCATAAGGAAAGTCTGCTGAAGCTTGTCCTGATTGGCTCTGGCCCACTCATTGTGGTCCCTGATTATGCAGATAGTGGAGTAGATCCCGTATCCTGAATTTGTTATTTCATCTGAAAGGACAGTGCCGTCACTGTCTCTTATAACATCTGCTCCCCATTTTTTGGCAAGGTCAAGGGTGAGCTGTTCGTATCCCGCCTCCCCGGGCAGGGTGAAGCTACCCGTTGTATGCTTTAAAACGTTATCCATTGTTGTAACCCCCACAAAATTATAATGCGCCATCACTTCTGATCTTGTCGTAGCTTAGAATTCCTGCAAAATATGCAAGCGCAAGGCCCTGTCCCCAACCCTGGATCCAGTCTCTGGAAATGTTTCTGTAACCCTCTCTGTCCTTCATGACAGCAGTGCCTCCGGAGACGTTAAGTACTCGTCCGTCGGGAGATACATTTTCAAGGATACCTTTGGTTGACTTGTTGATGTATTTGATGTGAAGAGGATTGCCTTTGTTTATCATGGCAGCAGCAATTCCGCAGCTGGCTGATATCTCTTCATAGGACTCCTCATCATCAAGTATTGTTCTGAAAAGACCGTTCTCAGTCTGGAGGAGCTTGATGGAAGAGAGCTGCTCATTGAGAGAGCCCACGATGTCAAGGAATTTGGGATAGAGATAGCACTCCGGAAGAATGCGGCCAACCTCTGACATAGTGTAAGCTGCCCATGCGTTGGCTCTTCCCCAGAAAAAGCCTGACATATGGTCTTTCGTGATGTTGTTGTATCCATGGTAGAAAAGACCTGTCGCCGGATCCTGAAGATATTTGATGTGCCAGTAATACTGGTTTAGAGCATCATCAATTAGTTTTTCATCTTTTAAAAGAACTCCCGCTCTAAGCAGGAAGAACGCAGCCATGAAAAGCGTGTCAGCCCAGCACTGCTCCGGGAAATCGTTGTTCACTGAAACTGTGTGCTGGAGTACGTTGTCGCCAAAACGCAGTGCGTCATTTTCCAGATAGTCGATTTTGCTCCTGGCGATATCAAGATATTTCTCATCGCCCGAGTACTCATAAAGTGATAAAAGAGCATGTCCCATGGCGCAGGTATTCACTGTAAAAGAAGGAATGCCGAGCTCGTCAATATACTCATCAATCCTCTCTTTGAGAGCAAGGATGTACTCCTCTTTTCCTGTGGCCTTATAAGCCTCGCAAACGCCGTAATAAGCCACTCCTCCGGGCCAGTCCCAGGTGAGATCCATTCTCATGGTGCGCTTTACTATCGCGTCGATTGCAGCTTCGATTTCTTTTTTGTCATATATAAGATTGCCCATTCTATCGCCCCTTTATGGATATTTACAAAAAGTATATTTTCATATGGTCGAAAAATCTCTCCAGATACTAACAAAAACTTTGCAATTTCAACTATTTGAGGTTAGAATTTCTTTTAGGCGGATCAGCTGCCGGTTGTTAATGAATATTTATTTAAATTATTAATTAAGGAAAAGACATGTCGAAACCAAAGAAAACCGTAATTGAGTACAGAAATTATGAGCTGCCCATCAATTTTCCCGTGCTGGTGCTGACGGGAGACAGATGGTACATATCGGATGTAAAGTCCGGCAAACTCCACTTTCACAACTGTCTTGAAATCGGGATTTGCCACCAGGATAGCGGCTTTATAGAGTTTGCTGACACGCCGGTTCCCTTTAAGGCCGGGGATGTCACTTTCATTTCCAGAAATGTGGCACATACGTCATATAGCGCAAAAGGCCAGTCGAGCCTTTGGTCCTACATCTTCCTTAATCCGGACGAACTGTTTAAGGGGATCTTTGGGCCTGCATCACCGTATGGCGAAATCTACTATGATATGACCCAGAATCTTCAGATGATACTTCACGGGGATGAGCACAAGGAGATATACAGCCTTGTAACCCAGATCCTTGCTGAACTTGTGAACAAAGAGATGAATTATCAGATGTCTGTTAAGGGGCTGATGCTGGCTCTTTTTATGAAACTTATGAGAGTGTACGCAGGGCAAAAGAAGGAGAATCTTGCCCAGAGAGTTGCGCACGATAATGACATCGCGATTATGCCTGCGCTGGAATATATAAGAGAAAACTACATGCAAAACTTTCCTATAGAAGACCTGGCAAATATGTGCCATCTGAGTCAGACCCACTTCAGAAGGGTGTTCCACGAGATCATGCAGACAAGCCCTTTGGACTATCTCAACACCACCAGGATCCTTCAGTCGTGCATCCTTTTAAGGACCACAGAGGAGTCAATTCTTTCTATATCAGAGCAGGTGGGATTTCGTTCTGTGTCCAGCTTTAACAGGCACTTCTCAGAGAAGATGGGAGCGCAGCCCGGCGAATGGAGGCGGAAGATGGTCAAGATTGATAACGCCTCAATCATGAAGTATACAGGCTGGACTCAGGCTGAAAAGCTGACTGAACCCAAGAAATAATATGCAGTTTATATGAATATATGATGCATAAAAAGAGCCGACAGGGCTCTTTTATTTTGTGCATGGCGATGAATCAACGATTGTGCAAAGTGCACAATTTAGAAAACGATTAAGTATAATTAATAAACATATCAACAATAAAACTTAAAAATAAATGGTTGATAATGCAAAGCTTTTTCGACTAAGTGATTAGATGGAAGGACTAAATTACATTAGTATTGTCCATAGAAAGGGGAGAGATATATGGGAGCAAAAAGTAAAAGTAGGGGAGCAGTCGCTACAGGATCAACCTGGAAGCATTCTCTAAAAAGAGACTGGCAGTTATATCTTCTTCTGCTTATTCCACTTATTTTAGTTGTAGTATTTAGCTTTGGCGCATATCCGGGTCTTAGAATGGCCTTCATGGATTACAAACCCGCCAAAGGGTATGCGGGTTCAAAATGGGTAGGCTTTGATACCTTCAGAAAGGTATTCAGGGATGCAGACTTCTCAAGAGCCCTTAGAAATTCAATAGTATTTAACTTACTTGATCTTTTCGTAGGATTCCCGATGCCGATCATCCTGGCACTGATCCTCAACGAACTCAGGTACAAGAGATTCAAGAAGGTTTCACAGACAATCCTGTATCTTCCGCATTTCTTATCCTGGGCCATCATCGGAAGCGTAGCACTTACAATGTTTAAGCCCACAAGCGGACTTGTGAACATAGCAATGATGAAGATGGGAATGATCAGTCAGGGAATACCGTTCCTCAATGAGAAATGGCACTGGGCAATAACCTATCTCCTCATCGGAGTGTGGCAGTCCATGGGATGGGGCACGATCCTGTACCTGGCAGCCATTACCGGTATCAGTGGAGAGCAGTATGAAGCGGCCATGATCGACGGTGCAAACCGCTGGCAGAGAATGCTTCATATAACACTTCCGGGAATCAGGAGCACAATTGTGACGCTTCTTATCATGAACCTGGGACGTGTAATGGGAAGTAACCTCGAGAGGCTCACATCCCTCGGAAATACTCAGGTAAAAGAGTTCCAGTATCAGCTTGCTGTATACATCTTCAATAAAGGTATTGGAAATAACAAGTTCAGTATGGCTACTGCGGTAGGTCTTTTCCAATCTGTTATAGGTGTGGCGCTGGTTCTTTTATCAGACAGAATAGCCAAGAAGCTTGGCGAAGACGGATTACTGTAGGAGGAACCTGAAAGTGGCAAAGACAAAAGAAATTAACAGAACTGAAGAGAGTTTCTCCGCAGGCGGAGCGCATGCAGTAAACAAATTCAGAATAAGTGATGCCATCATGATGTTGGTGATCATCCTGCTCTGTGCAACCTGTGTGCTTCCTTTCCTGCATGTGGCAGCCAAGTCGATCTCAGGCAACACGGCAGTAATGAGTCAGTCGGTGTACTTTCTGCCAAAGGACATCTCCTTCGATGCTTTCAAGCAGGTGTTCGCGGATTCATCCATGACTTACTCAATGATATTTTCAGTAATTGTAACGCTTGTGTTTACTCTTCTCGGAATGATCGTCTGCACCTGTGCAGCGTATCCGCTTTCGAAAAAGAGACTTAAAGGGCGCGGAGTTCTGGCATTCATCCTGATGGTGCCTATGTACTTCTCGGCGGGAATCATTCCTCAGTACATTCTTTATTATCAGCTTGGAATTCTTGATACCGTATGGGTACTGATTCTTCCGCTTATCTATTCGCCTTACAATATGCTGATCATGAAGAATTTCTTCCAGAGCACAATTCCTGACAGCTTAGAGGAATCAGCATTCCTGGACGGTGCAACCAACTTCCAGATTCTTTGGAAGATCGTGCTTCCGCTTTCAAAGCCTATCCTGGCTACGCTCTCACTCTTCTATGCAGTGGGAAGGTGGAACGCATACGCAGACAACATGTACTATACAAGATCTTCAGAGCTCAAGATGATCCAGTACAAACTCTATCAGCTTGTTGCATCTGCCACTGAGGCTCAGAACGCATCACTGGCAGATACCGGCGGAATCACACAGGCTACACCCGAGGTTCTGCAGGCAGCATGCATTATGTTTGTTACGGTACCGATCATCATAATATATCCGTTCCTGCAGAAGTACTTTGTACAGGGAACGATGATTGGAGCGGTAAAGGGCTAACATTTCCTACTTGGGGTCAAGCCTGGAGCGAGCGTGACGACTCCAAATTATATTTTACAACGTCGCTCGTAGTTCTATGCATTCCGAAAAGCCACAGCAGAGGCTGTGTCTTTTCTCCATAGAACTAAAATCGCTCCTTTTGCAAAACATAATCTGGAGCCGTCTCGCACGCTCCGTGCTTGATCGCTAAGTTTGAAGTGAATATAAAACATTAATGCTTTACAACAAATAAACAATTTTTAAGGAGGATTACTATGAAGAAGAGAGTTTTATCAACCATACTCGCAGCAAGTATGGTAATGGGGCTTGCAGCCTGCGGAAACAACGGACCTGTTCCTACAGCGTCTGATGACACACAGACTGCTACAGAAGCACCGGCAGCTGAGGCACCGGCAGCTGAGGCTACAGAGGCAACAGAGGCAGCAGCAGACGTGGTTCCCGGAATTGACGGATATGAGCCATTTGCTGATCAGGTTACTCTGAGAGTTGCTGTTTACGACAGAGGAGATAACGGAAACGGATGCTCTGATGTTGAGAACAACTACTGGACAAACTGGGTTCAGGAGAACTTCGGCGACAAGTACAACATCAAGGTTGAATACGTTGGCATCACACGTTCAGACGTTATGACTGACTACGCTATGCTTGCATCAACCAACACACTTCCTACTCTTTGCATGGAGTACGACTATGACAAGCTTGCTACATGGGCATCAGACGGATATCTTCAGCCCATCGATCTTGAGCAGTTCAAGACCATTGCTCCCACATACTGGGCAAACATGGAAGAGAACGGCCTTACAGGCTATACACAGTTTGATGGCGAGGACTACATCGTTCTCGGTAAGAGACCTTACGGTAATACAAACTATACATTTGTAACATGGTATCGTAAAGACTGGCTCAAGGAAGCCGGCTATGACGGATCATATCCCGCAACAAACACAGAGCTTCTTGAGGCTCTTGGCAAGATGGTAGAGAACGGACATCAGTATCCTATGAGCGGATCAAAGGTAGCAGGTGCCGGAGCTGACCAGAACTATTCATTCAGAGATTACCCTCAGGATGAGATCACATGGGCAACAACAGGTGACTATCAGGTTCCTGCTCTTTCAACAGAAGCTCAGAAGAGACTTCTTAAGTGGAACAACGAGCTCTACAATGATGGATATCTCAATCCTGAGTATTACCTCAGAAGTACAGATGATGTAAACGCTGATTTCATCAACGGTAAGGCATTCCAGTGGTCAGGTTATGTTTCATCAACAATGGATGTTCTCAATTCCTTCTATGAGACAAATCCTGATGCAGAGCTTGGCGTAGTAGTTTGCGACAGCAAGTTCGTTCAGGATCCTACATGGGGATCAAGCAACGCATTCAGACCTAACAACATCTTCGGCGCAATGGTTGGTTTTGCTAACAACGCAACTCCTGACGAGGTTAAAGCCGGCGAGATGTACCTCGAGTGGATGGCTCAGGACGAGAACCTCTTCACAATGACATGGGGTATCGAAGGTGTTAACTTCAACTATGACGATAACGGAAATCCTGTAGCAGTTGGTGATCAGTCAGGTCTTCCTGAGCAGCAGGGTCACAACAACAACGTTGACTACTGGATGGTAGTTACAGCTTCCAAGTCATTTGGTGACATCGAGTCTGATATCAAGGCTATCAATCCTCAGGGACTTCCTCAGGACTTCTACGAGGACATCCTTGCTAACTACAAGGGTCAGCTTGCACTATATGAGGCTGGCAGTGTAAACGTAGACTGCCTCTTCGGTGGCGCTCTTGAGTCAGTAACAGAGTACGGCACATCCCTTAAGGAAGAAATCTACCCTGAGTACCGTGATCAGCTTGTAATGTGCAAGCCTGATGAGTTTGATGCTCTTTACGATGAGCTTTCACAGAAGTACCTCGACGCAGGTTACCAGGAGATCATCGACGAGAGACAGCAGATGTATGATGATGGCCTTACAACCAAGCTTCAGTAATTCTGCGGTAAAACAGCAATTGCATAACTCCTAACCAATATAGAACCTCCGGGGGATAAGGATCCCCCGGGGGTTCAATTTTTTAAATCTGTGGCAAATGGTAGATTCACGCGCTCGGGACATGAAAAATAGTAAGCATCAAGAATCAAACAGAAGCAGCGGTGGAAATTCATATGACGAATAAACTGAATTCTGTTACCATATATAAAAAAGATGAAAACTGATATCGGAATGAGCAAAGCAAGATGAAGGAAGGCATAACCCATGAAACTACGAGCATACGAAAAAGGCGATTCACCAATTATTGCACAATGGCTGCGCACGGAGGAAGAGCTGTACAGATGGTCGGCGGACAGGTACGGATTTTTTCCGCTAAAGCCTGACAGCGTAGATGAAAACTACGCTCCGGTGCTCAAGACCGGCAGATTTTTTCCGCTGACTGCAATAGATGATGATAATATGGCTATAGGGCATCTGATCATAAGGTATCCTGATGATAACGATGATTCTTCAGTAAGGTTCGGCTTTGTGATCGTGGACCCTGAGATTCGAGGAAAAGGCTATGGGCAGGAAATGCTGCAACTCGCAATAGAATATGTAAAAGAAAACCTGACGGCGACCAGGATTGACCTTGGCGTATTTGTCAACAACCCTAAAGCCAGAAAATGCTATGAGGCGGTAGGATTTACGGAATACGGCGCGCACGTAATAAACACGCCCTTTGGACCATGGGACTGTGTCGACATGGAGCTATTTCCGGCAGGATGATTAGAAATAAATAAGCTGAAAATGCTACAGAATAGCACAAAATAGAAGCAGAATTCGAGAAAAGAACAGGAGGCATAAAGATGGTTATTTGCAGTGCAAATGCTCCTTTTTCAACAAGATAATTCAGGAAAAAGGAGCGAATTAAAATGAAAAACAGAATAAAGAATCTAAAAGACTTCTACGTACTTTGGAGTACACAGAGCCTTTCACAGCTTGGAAGTGCAATGACGCAGTTTGCGCTGACGCTTTGGATCTATGAAAAAACAGGCTCGGCGCTGAGCACGGCGACGCTGACAATCTGCACTTATGCGCCTTATGTTATCATGAGCATTTTTGCAGGTGCACTTTCAGATAAGTTTGATAAAAAGAAAACCATGCTTATCTGCGATCTTTTTGCGGCACTTACAACGGTACTTGTATTTGTGCTTTATAAGACGGACCTCTTGTCCATGTGGCATCTTTATGCCATCAACATGGTGTCGGGACTTATGAATACCGTTCAGCAGCCGGCTTCTGAAGTGGCATACACGCTTATTGTACCCAAAGAGGATTATCAAAAGACAAGTGGGCTTCAGCAACTGAGC
The DNA here is from genome assembly GCA_946623755.1 of uncultured Butyrivibrio sp. Lineage (GTDB taxonomy): Bacteria > Bacillota > Clostridia > Lachnospirales > Lachnospiraceae > Butyrivibrio. The sequence goes on from CAMORK010000013.1 coordinate 19,496, forward strand.
AGGTCACTTGTATCAATCGGAAACCCTGTCATATCAGCGGCTCTTTATGCGCTGGCGGGGCTTGATGTTGTTATCGCGGTGGACCTTCTGACCTTTGCCGTTGCCTTCTTTTCACTGTTGTTTTTCGTGAGAATTCCAGAAATCAGCAGCAATGCAAACTCAGAAGGAAGTGTTCTTACCCTGGCAAAAGAGGGACTTGTCTTTTTGAAAAAGACACCGATGATACTCCATGTGATATTGTTCATGTCGGGAGTTAACCTGATTGCATCTGCGTTTGATGCAGTGCTTCCGGCACTTGTAATTCCAAAAGCAGGAAACAGTGTCTTTGGAATAGTTACTGCATGTTCCGGAATAGCCATGGTTGTAGGCAGCTTTTTGCCGACTGTTCTTCCAAAGCCAAAGGACAGGGTAAGAGTGATATTCCTCACAATGCTCTTTTCCCTGGGAACGGAAAACTTCGTTCTGGCGTTTTCAGAAAACCCGGTCGTATGGTGCATCGGACAGTTTGTGGGATGGTTTTTTGTTCCGCTCATGGCGGCCAATCAGAACGTCATCATGCGAAATACCATACCTGTTGAACTTCAGGGAAGGGTATATGCGTGCAGAAATACTCTGCAGTTCTTCACGATTCCTATAGGTCTTTTCCTGGGAGGACTCTTTGTTGACAGAATCTGCGAACCGTTTATGGAAGTGAAGGCAGGAAGCGCCTTCTGGACAACGCTTTTTGGCGCGGGAAAAGGCTCTGGAGCTGCGCTTATGATGTTCATCCTTGGTATAGCCGGAGTGGTGATGTGCCTCGTTTCGAGAGGATTTATCAGGAAGTACTCTTACATTGAGGATTGAATTGACAGACATATAGGACAACCCCCTGCATTTTTTCTGAAAAAATGATATAATAAGAGAAGGGTTACGTTATTTATTTAACAATATTTTTCAAAGGAGGGTTTTTCTTATGTCACGTTTTACACTGCCAAGAGATATCTATCATGGAAAGGGTGCTCTTGAAGCACTCAAGACCTTTGAGGGCAAAAGAGCCATTATCTGCACTGGCGGCGGATCGATGAAAAGGGGCGGATTTCTTCAGAAGGTAGAGGATTACCTCAAGGAAGCCGGAATGGAAGTTGAACTGTTTGAGGGAATCGAGCCGGATCCTTCGGTTGAGACAGTTATGAAGGGTGCAGAGGCCATGCAGAAGTTCCAGCCTGACTGGATCGTAGCTATCGGTGGCGGATCACCTATCGATGCTGCCAAGGCTATGTGGATCAAGTACGAGTATCCCGACACAACATTTGAAGATATGTGCAAGGTCTTTGGTCTTCCAAAGCTCCGCACCAAGGCTAAGTTCTGTGCTATTTCTTCTACATCCGGAACAGCTACAGAGGTTACAGCTTTCTCGATCATCACCAACTATCAGAAGGGTATCAAGTATCCTATCGCTGATTTTGAGATCACACCTGATGTAGCCATTGTTGATCCTGAGCTTGCACACACAATGCCTCAAAAACTGGTTGCACACACAGGTATGGATGCCATGACACATGCCATCGAGGCTTATGTTTCAACAGCTAACTGTGATTACACAGATCCTCTGGCTATCCATGCTATCGAGATGATCATGGAGCATCTTGTTAAGTCCTACAATGGAGATATGGATTCAAGAGATGCCATGCACAACGCACAGTGCCTTGCAGGAATGGCATTCTCAAATGCTCTTCTTGGTATCGTTCATTCAATGGCACACAAGACCGGCGCTGTATTTGCGGACAAGGGTGCTCACATCATCCACGGCGCAGCTAATGCTATGTATCTTCCTAAGGTTATCGCTTTCAATGCCAAGGACGAGACAGCTAAAAAGCGCTACGGCGTGATCGCTGATTACATGCATCTGGGCGGATCAAACGACGACGAGAAGGTTAAGCTCCTCATCGAGTACCTACGCAAGATGAACGACGACCTCAACATTCCTCACTGCATCAAGCACTACGGTGCAGACGGACTTCCTGCAGAAGAGGGCTTTGTTCCTGAGGATGTATTCCTTGAGAGACTTCACGACATCGCAGCAAATGCTATCCTCGATGCCTGCACAGGCTCCAATCCTCGTCAGCCCAGCCAGGAAGAGATGGAGAAACTCCTTAAGTGTTGCTACTACGACACAGAAGTTGATTTCTGATAAAACATTGAATGCCAAAAGGCGCTCTGCATATGCAGGGCGCTTTTTAATGGTCCCTTGACTCCGCCCCAGGGGTTATTTTGGGTGGATCATGTTGCGATACTGGGTGGGTGTCATGCCCTTCTCTTTCTTAAAGAGCCTGGTGAAGTAGGTCATGTCGGTGATGCCACAGACTGATGCAATGGTGTGGACGGGATAATCTGTGGTATTGAGCATGAAGATCGCATGATCTATACGTTTCTTATTAACATAGTTTGTAAAGGTGCTGCCTGTCTCCTTCTTAAAGAGGGATGACAGGTAGCTTTTGTTTATGCCAAGTTCTAAAGCCGTGCTCTGAAGCGTAAGATCAGGCTCTGACAGGTACTGCGATATGTGGTTCATGACCTTTTGCATAACGGGAGAGAAGCCGGAAGTTGAATGCTGCTGGACCATCAGGCAGTACTTTCTGAGTATCTCGCGGTGAACTTCCTTATCTTCGCCGGGAGCTGTCATGTTCTCGATACGGATTGCCATTCGGCGGGACATCTCATCAAGATATACAGGGTGAACATTGCCCCTCTGGGCAGCCTTTCTGCAGAGCGTATTAAAGACAAACAGGAAGTTTTTTCTGCTTCTGAGCGTGCTGGATGCTCTGTTATCAAGACCGCTGAAGGACTTGTCGGTGCTGTAGTGCATGGCCTTGTCATAATCACCTTTTGAGATTGCATCCATCATCTTTTCTTCCAGCACGTATCTGTGCTCCAATTGCTGAACCGTGCTCTCGTTGGAAGTGCTCTCGGCGCTTGATAAATACTCGGTATTTTCTACTGAGTCCTGCTTTAAGTATTCGATGCTGTAGTTGCCGGCACCATATATCTTCTCCGCGACAGTCTCAATAAAATACTCCAGAGATGAAGTATTATCCAGATAGGTGGTGGAGGAGTAGTACTGATTGATAAACTGCGTAAGTCCCTGAGGAATACCGTGTCTTTTGCATATCTCCTGAGTTCTCTGGATGCTGGGCGTCTTTGTGAGATAAGGCCCGAGGATCATGGCCACAGGAAGCTCCTGCTCAGGAACAGGAATAAAGATATAATGGCAGGTGTAAATGTCTTCGGCGAAATATATGCTATTGTTTTGGGCAAAAGACCCTGCGATGTCTTTTAACGATACTGCCTCATTATCTCTTTTACTCACGATGGTCTTTCTGAGACCCATATCAATTTCATCTGAAAGAGGCTCGTTCAGGTTGGCGATATGAGTGGGAATCCCCATCTTGTCGAAAAAACTCTGAGTAAACTCCAAAAATGCGTTCTGCATATTTTCTCCAATCAAACAATATTTACAAAATGTAGTACAATATTAACTTTATTTAAATAACTATAAATATAATACTACAATAAACAAATATTGTCATTGTTACGCCCCGCCTTCATGAGTATTATGAGAATACAAAAAAGTGCTCTGAACTGCAGCAGGGCATGAAAATCGTTAAAGGATAACGCGGAGGAAAAATAATGGGAAACAGTAAATACGATGTCGGAAACGGAATACACAGAGTTCCGACATGGCGAATTGCAGGATATGCGCTTAACAACACAGCAACAAATCTTTATTTATTTCTGATGAACTTCATCGCCTACTACATCACCGGATGGGTTGGTCTGGGAGTTGTTCTGGCAGGAAGCTTCTCAATGATCATGAGAGTCTGGGACGGAGTAACAGATCCGTTCATCGGTTACATCGTAGACAAGACAGACGGAAAGCTCGGTAAGAACCGTCCATTTATGATAGCAGGAAATCTTATTCTTGCACTGGCAAGCTTTTTGATGTTCTTTGTAACACCGTCTCTTCCTGAAGGCGCGCCGAGGATATTCTTCTTTATCCTTATCAACGCCATCTACTACATTGGTTACACTTTCCAGTGTGTAGTTACAAAGTCAGCTCAGTCATGTGTTACAAATGATCCCAAGCAGAGACCTTTGTTCACAGTATTTGATGCGATCTACAACATGATCCTTTTCACAGGCGGACAGGTTTTCGTTTCATCATACCTTGCACCTAAGTACCACGGCCTTGGAAAAGACATTGCGATGTTCCATGAGTTCTGGGCAATTGTTGCACTTATTTCAGCAGTATTCACAGCTATCGCTGTTATCTCAATCTGGCCTAAGGACAGAAGAGAGTACTTCGGAACAGGTAAGCCTCAGAAGATCACTTTCAAGGATTATTTCGAAGTTATCAAAAATAACAAAGCTATTCAGATGCTGGTTGTTTCAGCTTCAACAGATAAGCTCGGTACAGCAGCAAGAACATCTACAGTTACACTCATTATGTACGCTATCGTAGCAGGTAATTATGCTCTTTCAGGCGGCTTCCAGATCTACACAACCATCGGTAATGTCCTGTTCATCATCCTTGGTGTCGGCGTAATTGCTACCAAGTTCGGACAGAGAAAAGCAATGGTTATCAGCAGCTGGATCGCACTTATCGGAAACGTACTGATGATGCTCCTTTGGGGCTTTGGAGATCCTACTACACTCAACCTTCCCGGTTATGAGGGCTTCACAGGATTCAGCTTCTTTACGGTAGCTCTTTTCATCCTGACAGTTGTTGCAGGCGGATTCCAGCAGGTGAGCTCAAACATTGTTATACCGATGACTGCTGACTGCGCAGATTATGAGACATACAGATCAGGCCGTTACGTTCCCGGACTTATGGGTACACTCTTTAGTTTTGTAGATAAGCTTGTTTCATCACTGGCACCTTTCGTAGCAAGCCTCTGTCTTGCAGCTATCGGATTTACAACAGTAATGCCTGACGTTGATACACCTTATACACCTCAGCTCAAGGTAGTGGGAATCTTCCTTATGTACGGACTTGTTTCAATAGGTCTTTTGGCAAACGTTATTGCTATGAAGTACTATCCGCTTACAGCTGAGAAGATGGAAGAAGTAAGAGAAAAGATTTCTGAGATCAAGAATCAGAACGCATAAAGAAAGGAACGACAAATGAGAGCAATGAGCACAGAAAAAGACAATAGACTCTGGGTACGACTCGGAGAAAAATACTTTGAGTTAAAAGAAAAACTTGATACTCCTAAGACTGTAAACAGAAAGAAATATCTCTGGCTCTGCGCTCTTTCAATTGTCGGCGCAAACCAGTTTTACGCCGGGCACTTTGCAAAAGGCGTGTTTTACCTGATCCTGTCATGGACAGGAATCTCGGTTGCCATGGGACTTTTGGACTGGATGGCAGCAGTGCCCAAAGCAGCTGATGAACACGGAAACATAGAGGTTTAATTAGGAGGAAGAAAAATGTTATATCCGATCATTACAGGTTCACGAATGGTGATGGACCTTTCAGGAATATGGGATTTTGCACTGGATAACGGCAAGGGATTTGAAGAGAAGTGGTATGAAAGACCACTGGAGAATCCGATAACCATGCCCGTTCCCGCTTCCTATAACGATTTGAAGGAAGGCGCAAGCTTCAGAGATCACTACGGCTTCGTGTTCTATCAGAAGAAAATCACCATGCCCAAGGCAGTGCGCAGTGGCCAGAGAGTTGTCCTTAGGTGCGACGCTGTAACTCACCATGCAATTGTATATTTGAACGGAAAAGAGCTGGCACGGCATGAAGGTGGTTTCCTCCCCTTTGAAGTTGAGATCGGTGGTGAGCTTACAGATGGTGAAAACCTTCTTACCATAGCAGTATCTAACATCATTGATTACACAACTCTTCCCGTAGGCGGAGAAACCCCGATGATAGGTGGAATAATGTCTTCACTTGCAGACGGTGAGAGAAAGAAGACAAACAATCCAAACTTTGATTTCTTCAACTACTGCGGAATCACAAGGCCCGTGCGTATCTACACTACTCCGACAAGCTACATTAAGGACATGTCTCTTTTACCAAAGATAGAGGGCGAAAACGCAGAGCTCTCCTACGAGGTGGAGACAGAGGGGGATGCAGAAAAATGTCTTGTTGAAATCTATGATGAAGCAGGAGCAAAGGTCGGTGAGTGCGACGGTGCAAAGGGAAAGATTGAGGTTAAGAACGTACACCTCTGGCAGCCGCTTGGTGCCTACCTCTACAACATAAAGGTTACTTTCGGAGAGGATGTCTACGTGCTTCCTTACGGCTTCAGAACCGTTGAGGTAAAGGGCAGACAGTTCCTCATCAATGGAAAGCCCTTTTATTTCAAGGGCTACGGCAAGCATGAGGATACCTTTCCTAATGGCCGCGGAATCAATATTCCGATGTACATCAAGGATGTCTCCCTTATGAAGTGGCAGGGCGCCAACAGCTTCAGATGCAGTCATTATCCCTACAGTGAAGAGATGATGCGCATCGCAGACAGAGAAGGTTTTGTTGTGATAGATGAGACCACTGCGGTTGGCATCAATTTCGACTTCGGTGGCGGTGCTAACTTCGGCGGACAGAAGGTTGGAACATATGACAAGGAACATGGGGTAAAGACTTTTGAGCATCACAAGGATGTTATCCGTGACCTGATAAGCAGAGATAAGAACTATGCATGCGTAGTTATGTGGAATATAGCAAACGAGCCGGATTCCTATTCCGAGGGTGCTTACGAGTATTTCGAGCCTCTCTATAAGCTTGCAAAAGAGCTTGATCCGGAGAAAAGACCTTGTACCCTCACCAGTGTGCAGATGGCAGGTGGACCTGACAGAGATATCTCAGCAAAGCTTTCCGATGTTATCTGCCTCAACAGATACTATGGCTGGTACTATGCAGGACCTGACCTTGAAGCGGCTGAGAAGGCCCTTAGAAAAGAGCTTGAGCAGTGGAAAGAGCTTGGCAAACCGCTTATGTTTACCGAGTATGGCGCTGATACTGTCATGGGCCTTCACGATACAACACCGGTGATGTTTACCGAGGAATATCAGGTCGAGTACTACAAGATGAACAATGCAGTCTTTGATGAGAATGATTTCGTGGTGGGTGAGCATGTCTGGAACTTTGCAGACTTTGCCACAAGCCAGAGCATCGTGAGAGTTCAGGGTAATAAGAAAGGTCTTTTCACGAGAGACCGCAAGCCCAAGCTGGCTGCGCATTACTTTAAGGACAGATGGACAAAGATTCCGGACTTCGGATACAAAAACTAAGAAAGAACGGTGAAATAATGGTAGATCTTAAGGCAAAGCCTTTTAATCTTGATGATAAGAAAATTAAGTGGGTCGAGGATACGATTGGGGGCATGACCATGGATGAAAAGATAGGTCAGCTCTTTATCAACCTCACTCTCAGAAGGGACGAGAAGACCCTGGATGAGCTTGTGAACAAGTATCATATCGGCGGCGTTCGCTGGCAGGGAGGAACTCTTGAGGAAGTCTATGAGCAGAACAGATTTTTCCAGGAAAAGAGTAAGGTTCCGGTCCTGATCGCAGCTAACTGCGAGGCCGGTGGAAACGGCGCTGTAGGTGAAGGAACATTTGTGGCTACAGGTGCTGCCTGCGGAGCAAGCAAAACCCTTGATACCGTAAGAGATATGGCCAAGGTCGGCGCTGCAGAAGCCAAGGCTGTCGGCTGCAACTGGAGCTTTGCGCCGGTGTGCGATGTGGTATCCAACTGGAGAAATACGATTGTTAATACCAGAGGCTTTGGCAATGACCCCGAAGCTGTGGCAGAGAGGTCCCTTGCCTACATGGAGGAGATGACAAAGGCAGGAATTGCCTGTGCTGCCAAGCACTTTCCGGGAGACGGAAGCGAGGAGAGAGATCAGCACCTTGTGATGGGATGCAACGATCTGTCTGTTAAAGAGTGGGATGCGTCCTATGGAATGGTTTACAAGAAGCTCATAGACGCAGGACTTCCAAGCATCATGGTTGGTCACATTGCTCAGAGAGCTTATACAAAGAAGTTTAATCCGGATATCAGGGATGAGGATATAATGCCTGCTACTATGTCGCCTGAACTTTTGCAGGGACTTCTCAGGGGGCAGCTTGGTTTTAACGGACTTATCGTAACCGATGCTACTCATATGGCAGGACTTACGGCAGCAGCTGACAGAAGGAATGCAATGCAGAAGGTTGTGGCAGCAGGCTGTGACATGATCCTGTTCTTTAATGATCCTGCGGAGGATATTGAGTATGTGAGAGCAGGAATTGAGAATGGCACGATCAGCGAAGAGAGGCTTGATGACGCCCTTCACAGAATCCTTGGACTTAAGGCGCATCTTGGACTTGACGAGATGTCTTTTCCCAATAAAGACATGCTTGCGGTGGTGGGTTGTGATGAACACCACGCACTTGCAAGAAAGGCTGCGGATGAGAGTATCACTTTAGTAAAAGACACTCGGCATATTCTGCCGGTTACTCCTGCGGATAAAAAGAGGGTTGTGCTGTACTTTGTGGAGAGTGCACCTGTATCTTTGGCTGATGGTCCTGACCCTGCTAAGGCTCTTTTGGTAAAGGAGCTTGAGAAGGCGGGATTTGAAGTGAGAGCTCCTAAGGATTATTACGAATACGAGATGGAAGGCCCATCGAAGTTTAACAGATTCAAGATGATGGAGCATGAAAACAGGGAAGAGTTCAAGAAAAACACTGACCTGGTGCTGTTTGTCATCAGCATGAAGGGCTATGCCAAGGAGAATAATACAAGGCTTACCTACTCGGTGTCACATTCCTGCGAGATTCCGTGGTTTGTACATGAGGTGCCAACGGTTGCGGTTTCGCTCAATTACACCAATCATCTCTTTGACGTGCCTATGATGAAGACTTTCGTAAATGCCTACAGTGGAAGTCCTGAGTACATCGAGGTACTGGTGGAGAAGCTCACCGGAAAGTCAGAATTTAAGGGTGAAGCGAACGATCTTGTCTGGTGCGACAGATGGGATACAAGGCTTTGATGAAGGAAGGATGTGTTATGCCCGGTTTGGATTTTAAGAAAAAACATGAGCATATAGTCTGCATCGACTCGGACGGATGTGCCATGGATACCATGAATATCAAGCACTACAGGTGCTTTGGACCCTGCATGATAAAGGAGTGGGGACTTGAGAAATGGGAAAAAGAGATCCTGGAGAAGTGGAATGAGATCAATCTCTTTTCCATGACAAGAGGAATCAACAGATTTAAGGGACTGGCGCTTTGCCTTTTGTATGTGGATGAGAATTACACTAAGATCGAGGGGGTCAAGGCACTGAAGACCTGGAGCGATGATGCACCGGAGCTCAGTAATAATGCTGTATCGAAGATGACGGAGGTTTCTCCGGTATTTGGGAAGGCGCTAAGCTGGAGTATGAGTGTTAATGCATCGATTGAGGAGCTTCCCGAAGAAGAGATTAAACCTTTTGAGGGGGTAAAAGAGGCTTTTGAGGAGGTCTATGGCAAGTGCGACATCGCAGTTGTTTCCAGTGCGAACCCTGAGGCTGTAAGAGCTGAGTGGGGGAGATTCGGACTTCTTGATATGGTTGATATCGTCTGCACCCAGGAAATGGGCTCAAAGAGCGCATGCCTTGGAATGATCAGAGATAAAGGTTATGATGCCGACCATATTCTGATGGTTGGAGATGCTCCCGGAGATCTTCAGGCTGCATTGGAGAACGGAGTTTTCTTTTATCCGATCCTTGTAAGGCACGAAGCAGAGAGTTGGAGCAGGTTTAAGGATGAGGCGCTGAAGAAATTTGCATCAGACAGTTATGCAGAGTACGGCGCTCATATGATTGAAGAATTTAAGAAAAACCTCGCCTAAATGGTCCCTTGACTCCGTCCCCAGGGACCATTATGTCAGGGTTTTGAACTGCCATTTTCCGGAGTAGTATCTGACAACAGGAATAACACATCCGCAGGCCCATGAAAAAGGTGTTGAGATCCAGATTCCAAGAGGTCCAAGGAAAGGCGCAGCAGCATAGGCAAATATTATCTTGCCTGCAAGCTCGGTCATTCCGGCGACCATACAGGTATTGACATCACCCGCGCCTTTTATTACGTTCTGATAGCTCTGCATGATGGCACAGATGAGGTATGCTACACCTACGATGGATAGGTACTGGGCGCCGGTATTAAGGGCAAGCGGATTTGCATCTGCATCAAGGAAAATGCCGACGATGCAGAACCTGAAAGTATAAGCACATATAGCTATAATAACGGCACTGAAGAGCATGATTATTCGTGACTGCTTCAGTGCTGTTTTTATTCTGGGGAGATTACCCGTTCCCATGTTCTGACCGGTGAATACGCACAGAGCATTACCGACCGAGAGGATGACCTGAATGGCCAGGGAATCCACCTTGCTTGCTGCAACATAGCCAGCCATGACATCGCTGCCAAAGGAGTTGATAAGTCTCTGAACCGAGATCCCTCCAAGTGCGATAAGGCATGACTGAAAGGTCGAAGGCAGAGATGTTTTCACAATGGGAATCGATGTTTCGACATCAGGCAGAAGGGTTCCGCTACCGTTAAAGCCGAGTTCAGCTCTTTTCCGGATTATGACGAAGAGGCATACAAGGCCGGAGATAAACTGGGAAATCACTGTTGCGTAGGCTGCTCCTGCAACGCCCATATTGAGTTTCAGGATAAAGAAAAGGTCAAGGCCGATGTTGATAAAAGACGCTGCAATGAGTGCATAGAGCGGAGTCTTGGAATCACCGACGCTGCGAAGGATTGATGATGTGAGATTGTACAGAACAGTACCTATAGATAAAACCAGGATGATCCTGATATAGGTGACTGAATAGTCGAGGACGTTCTCAGGCACCTTCAGGAAGACCAGGAGCTTTTTGGAATAAATGGCTCCGGCAAAAGACATTACGGCTGCCAGGAGCACCATGATATAAGTCATGGAAATGATGGTGCTTCGAAGCTTATCAAAGTTTTTGTTGCCATAGCACTGGGCAATTATCAGGCCTCCGCCGGTGCCCATTCCTATAGCTATGCACAATATAAGAAAGATCAGAAGATTAGTGGCGCCCACGCCTGCCAGGGCATCCGGGCCAAGATATCTGGACACAATATAAGTATCCACCAGAGTGTACAGCTGCTGGAAGATACTTGAAATAAGCATTGGAACTGAAAAAGATATTATGGCGCCTAATATGCTGCCCTTTGTCATGTCTTTCATGATGATTCCTCTTTTGTTGGTGACTCTTCTTCTACCAAATAGTCTAAATCATTAACAGGTACCTTTTAGTTCATTCAGAATTGAAATCTTATAAAAAACGACCAAGTTAGCGCAAAACAATTATGTAAATTTGAGGCATCTGTTATCCTTGTAATATCAGTAATAAGCCGAGGGTATTCACAAGATTCTCTGTGCCGGCAGGAGGTAAAAAGAGCTATGATCATCAACTCAAACTTATCCATAATAGCAGGCGAAATAAGCGAGCCTGTTTTACATGCATTAGGACATTTGAAAAGAGACTTAAGTGAGTCATTGGAGACGATTCAGAGTCAGGGGGAGAGTCAGGGGGACGGTTCTCTGACTCCAAAGCTTGTCCTGGAGGAAGACAACGCCCACGAAGCTGAAACCTACACACTCTCATGCACAGATAACACTCTGACGATAACAGCTTCCGACGACCTTGGCTTTATCTACGGAATCTATGAGATAAGCAGACGCTTTCTCGGTATACAGCCTCTGTGGTTTTGGAATGACCAAAAGATCGAGCGGCCTGGGAGCATAGAAATCCCGGAAGGCTTTATTTACAGAGCGTCAAGGCCCAGAGTCCGCTACCGCGGCTGGTTCATCAACGACGAAGTCCTGCTGGCAGACTGGAGCGTTGACGGAGATCCTGATAAACCCTGGGAGATGGCCTTTGAGGCACTTTTGCGCCTTGGAGGAAACATGACCATACCGGGAACGGACAAGAATTCAAGAAAGTACCGCAGCCTCGCAACCAGAATGGGCCTGTACATAACCCACCATCACGCAGAGCCTCTTGGTGCTGAGATGTTTATCAGAGCATATCCGGATCTTGAGCCCTCTTTTGCAAAGCACAGCGATCTCTTTATCGGACTTTGGAAGGACGCAATCAAGGAGCAGTCAGACAGCAGGGTGATCTGGAACATAGGCTTTAGAGGTCAGGGAGATAAGCCCTTCTGGGCAGATGATCCAAGATATGACACGCCTGAGGCCAGAGGGGAACTAATGAGCCGCATTATCCGTATGCAGTACGATATGGTCAAAGAAAACGACAAAGACGCCGTCTGCTGCACAAACCTCTACGGAGAGATTATGGCACTTTACCGCGACGGTCACCTTGAAATCCCCGACGACGTCATAAGAATCTGGGCTGACAACGGCTATGGCAAGATGGTGTCCCGAAGACAAAACGATGATGACCCCAGAGTCTATGCACTTCCTACAGAAGGTGATGAGGGGAGGCACGGAATATACTATCACGTCTCCTTCTACGATCTACAGGCCGCAAACCACATGACCATGATGCCGAATTCTCCCTCTTTTATAAGAAAAGAGCTTACAGAATGCCTCTCTCACGGAGCAGACGATTTCTGGATCATTAACTGCTCGAACATCAAACCACACGTGTATTACCTTGATCTTGTGGCAAAACTCTGGCAGCAGGGCGACGCCAACGAAGCGCACTTCGCGTCGGATTACGCGAAGACGTACTACGGTTCCGAAAACGCAGAGCCCGTTTCAAAGCTCTTTTCCCGGTGGCCTGAGTATTCACTGAAATTCGGTCCTCACGAGGACAACAGGGCAGGAGAGCAGTTCGCAAACCACATCACAAGGATGCTTGCAACGAACTTTGTTGTAGACAGAAATAGGCCTGCGCCACATCTTAATTGGGCCACCAGCGCTACCACCTTCCGCGACCAGATCATCTGGTATAAAGAGCTTGTGGAAGCAGCAGCTAACAACTATGAACAATATCTGAAAGAATGTGAGACTACAACAAAAGCTCTCTCCGATACAGGAAAAGAGCTTTTCAAAGATTCTCTGCTGATGCAGATAAAATATCTGTACTATGGCTACCTCGGAGCAAACCTTGCCTGTGAAAGCATGCTCCTTGGACTTTCCGGCGAATACAAAAAAGCCTTCTACCAAGCCGGCCTCGCCCGCGAAGCCTTCCTTTCAGGAGACAAAGCACAACGGGAAAGAGAACACGATAAGTGGCGGGGATTTTATGAGAATGACTGCGAAGCTGATATCAAACAGTCCGCCTATGTGATGGAATACCTTATGTCCATCTTAAGAGCAATCGGAGACGGCCCTCATTACTGGGCATGGCAGCGTGATGTGCAGGACAGCGCTGAGGACAGGAAGGTGACGCTGCTTCTTAGCACCACCAATCACATAAAAGATCCTGAGCTTTTTGAACTCATGAAACTGCGGAGGCTCTAATCTTTCATACAGAAACGGGAAATATGAAATAGGATATATGGAACTTGATTCTCCGGGCGATTTCGGATAAACCGGGTAACCCCTTTATCCCAGCGCACTGACCTTCTTGCGGTAATCCCTGGGTGAGCATCCGTACTTTTCTGAGAACTTCCTGTAGAAGTAAGCGCTGTTCTCGTAGCCGATCTTCTCGATGATCTTCTCGGTGGTTAGTGTGGTGTTCTCCAGATAATATGAGGCCTGCTGGAGCTTACGTGTCTGCAGGAGCTGCTTGAAATTGCTTCCGGTGTGGCTCTTTAACAGGCGGCTTAAATAAGCGGTTGAGTAGCCGGTGAGAGATGCCAGCTCCTCAAGAGTTCCGCTCTTATAGTTGTGATCGATGTATTCAAGAGCGCTGATGGTGGTCTGCTGGCCTTTGGAGCCCATGTCTTTTAACGTATCCGAGGACAGCGCGGAGAGATTCATCAGTAAAAGATCCATCGTAGTATTTACAATCTGGTTCATGCCCTTGTGGCCTGAAGTGAGTGTCCAGATAAGATTTTCGACAAGATTATCCACAGCGACCATATCTTTTGTGTGATACAGAAGATAGTCGCTGTGATTTTTTTTCTCCGAAAGTGAAGTGATGATGAAGTCGCGAAGCACGTTCTCGCGGTCGTAGGAGACATCGCTCCTTGAAAAGAACTCCGGGAGGATTATAATGTTTACCGCAATATCATCGCTGCTGCAGGGCATGATCTCGTGTCTGGTGTGGCGGTTCATCAAGAGGATATCACCTTCTGATAAAAAGAGTGTATCGCCGTCCACAATCTTTGTGGTAAGATTTCCCTTTATCATCACCAGCATTTCTATATAGTTGTGCCTGTGCACAGGAAAGTATGCAAACCTCGTGTGGGGGCGGATCGCAATGAGCTTACCCTTCTCAAGGAGCTTGGCGGCATCGATGACAAACTCATCCTCGGAGGTGTAAAGCTCCTTTGAAATTGCACCGTTTTCTCTGATTATTCGCTCCTCTTCCTCGGTCATTTTGCTCAGGGTTTCAACAAGTTCTTTTCTCATAAAATCACCGTTAAAAATTATGTCAAATAAGGTCCTGTTTTGGGAGAGATTTGGTCCTAGAAAGTCTCTCACATATCCCATATTATAGCATTGTTGACACTAAATGTATTGGAGTTTCGATATGAATAAATATTTTCTTGCAATTGACATAGGCGCATCCAGCGGACGCCACATAATCGGGTGGCTTGAAAACGGGAAGATGCAGCTTAAGGAAATGCACAGATTTGAGAACAGGCAGCTTCTAAGGAACGGGCATCTTGTGTGGGATACAGATAATCTTTGGAGCGGGATCATAGACGGACTTAAGGCCTGCAAGGAACAGGGAATGGTACCTGAGGCCATCGGAATCGACACCTGGGGCGTTGACTACGTGCTCCTTGATGATGACGGACAGATGCTTGGCGATGCGGTTGCTTACAGGGACCTTCGAACAGAGGGGATTGATAAAGAGGTCTTTTCCCTGATCAGTGAAAAAGAGCTTTATGAGAGGACAGGAATTCAGAAGCAGCCCTTCAACACGATATACCAGCTGATGGCTCTTAAGAAAGAGAGCCCGGAGCTTTTGGAGAAGGCTGATGCTCTTTTGATGATGCCGGACTACCTTGGATACAGGCTGACAGGCGTAATGAAGCAGGAATACACCAACGCTACGACATCCAACCTTGTAAATGCAGAAGGCAAGACCTGGGACATGGAGGTTATCAACAGGCTGGGACTTCCTGAGAAGCTCTTTAATGAGCTTTCGATGCCAGGCACAACGGTCGGTAATCTGACAAAAGACATACAGGAAGAAGTCGGGTTTGATGCAAAGGTGATCCTTCCCGCAACCCACGACACAGGCTCAGCGTTCCTCGCAGTTCCTGCAAGAGATGACTCGTCGGTGTTCTTATCAAGCGGAACCTGGAGCCTTTTGGGACTTGAGAATAAAGAGCCAATAACAGGTGAAAATGCAAGACAGTCAAACCTCACCAACGAGGGCGGAGCCTGGTACAGATACAGATTCCTTAAAAACATCATGGGACTGTGGATCATCCAGTCCATAAGGCGAGAACTCAACGGCACTGAGTATGTGGAAGGCCGGAAGAGTAAGTATGCGGATGGCAGGAATTACAGCTTTCCGGATCTCATTGAAGAGGCAAGGAAATGTGCGGACTTCGGGGCAGAGATAAATGTAAATGATGATGCATTTCTTTCGCCAGAGAGCATGATCGACGCTATCAAAGACCACTGCAAAGAGCATGGACAGCCGGTTCCCGAGAAGGTGGGAGAAATCATGCAATGTGTCTACCGCGGACTTGCAAAATGCTATGCGGACACCATACGGGAAATTTCCGCAATCACAGGAAAAGAGATAACTTCAGTGAACATAATCGGCGGAGGATGCCAGGATGCCTACCTTAACGAGATGACGGCAAAGGCTACAGGCCTTAGAGTCTATGCCGGACCGGTTGAAGGAACGGCGATCGGAAATCTTGCCATTTTGATGATCGCATCAGGAGAGCTTACTGATCTTAAGGCAGCGAGAGATGTGATCTATGACAGTTTTGAGATTAAGGAATTCAGAGCATAAAACTATTTAAACGGAGGAAACACGAAATGAGTTACGAACAGGCAAAAGAGAGATACGCTGCAATAGGCGTTGATACAGAAAAAGCGATCGGGAAGCTTAAAGAGGCTGAGATTGCGCTTCACTGCTGGCAGGGAGATGACGTTAGAGGTTTTGATACAGACCCGAGTAAGCCACTTACCGGCGGAATCCAGACAACAGGTAATTATCCCGGAAGGGCAAGAACTCCCGAGGAGCTCATGGCTGATATCGACGAAGTTTTAAAGCTGATTCCCGGACGTGCCAAGATGAATCTGCACGCAAGCTATGCGATCTTTGATGATGAGAACGGCGGATGGGTAGACAGAGATAAGCTTGAACCCAAGCACTTCAAGAAGTGGGTGGATTTCTGCAAGGAAAGAAAGCTCGGCTGCGATTTCAATCCCACATTCTTCTCACACCCTAAATGCGATCCTCTCACTCTTTCTTCTCCCGATGAGGAGACCAGAAAGTTCTGGATTGAGCACGGCAAGGCCTGCATCAGGATTTCCAATTACCTGGCTGAGGAGCTTGGCGAGACCTGCGTCATGAACATCTGGACAGGTGACGGCTTCAAGGACATCCCTGCAGACAGAAAGGGACCGAGAGATCGCTACAAGGATTCCATCGAGCAGATCCT
This sequence comes from uncultured Butyrivibrio sp., assembly GCA_946623755.1. Lineage (GTDB taxonomy): Bacteria > Bacillota > Clostridia > Lachnospirales > Lachnospiraceae > Butyrivibrio. Next base: position 36,260 of record CAMORK010000013.1, read on the forward strand.
CTCAGAGCCCTTCGATTTTAACAAGGTTAAGCCCTGCGTTGAGTCCAAGGTTTTCGGAATCGGCGTAGAGTCTTATACAGTAGGCAGTGCGGAGTTTACATTGTCTTTTGCAGCAACACATTCAGACAAGTGCATACCACTTATGGACAACGGACACTACCACCCTACAGAGGTTGTGAGCGACAAGATCCCTGCTCTTCTGTCTTTCTATCCCAACATCGCACTTCACATCACAAGACCTGTGCGCTGGGATTCTGACCACGTTGTACTCTTTGATGATGAGACAAAAGAGATCGCTAAGGAGATCGTACGCTGTGGCGGCCTCGAGGGAAGAGTATTCATGGCACTTGATTACTTTGATGCATCAATCAACAGAATAGGTGCCTGGGCAACAGGCTTTAGGAACACTGAGAAAGCTCTTTTAAATGCTCTGCTGATGCCTCATGAGGAGCTGAAGAAGCTTCAGGACAATTCACAGTTCACAGAGCTTTTGATCACTCAGGAAGAGCTTAAGACCATGCCATTCGGAGATGTCTGGAATGAGTACTGCAGAAGGTGCAATGCTCCCGAGGATGGCAAGTGGTTTTCTGAAGTGGAGAGATACGAGAAGGAAGTTCTCTCAAAGAGAGTTTGAACTTTGAAAGATAAATGATAGGAGATGAGTATTACGATGAAAGTTTTAGACGCAGAGTTTACACAGGGCTTTATCCGCATGGCAAATGACGGATGGGAGCAGGGATGGCACGAGAGAAACGGTGGCAACCTCTCCTACAGAATGAAGTCCGAAGAAGTGGATATGGTAAAAGAAGAGTTTTCTACAGGAGACTGGAGAGAGATCGGAACATGCGTACCTGATCTTGCAGGTGAGTTCTTCATGGTGACAGGTTCCGGTAAGTTTTTCAGAAATGTTATCATCAAGCCCGCTGAAAGTTTTGGTATAATAGAGATTGATGAAAAGGGCGAGAATTACCGCATTATGTGGGGCCTTGAGGGCGGCGCAAGACCTACCTCAGAGCTTCCTTCACACCTTATGAACCACGAGGTTAAAAAGCGTGTTACAGACGGGAAGTACAGGGTTATTTACCACGCCCACACCACAAATGTTATCGCACTGACCTTTGTGCTGCCATTAACCGATGAGGTTTTCACAAGAGAGCTCTGGGAGATGGCAACGGAGTGTCCTGTTGTATTTCCTGACGGAATCGGCGTTGTGCCCTGGATGGTTCCCGGCGGAAGAGAGATCGCCGTAGAGACCAGCAAGCTCATGGAGAAATATGATGTTGCAATCTGGGCTCATCACGGAATGTTTGCAGCAGGTGAGGACTTTGACCTGACCTTCGGTCTTATGCACACAGTCGAGAAGTCAGCAGAGATCCTGGTTAAGACTCTTTCCATGACAAACGCCAAGAGACAGACCATCACACCTGATGATTTCAGACATCTGGCTAAGGACTTTAAGGTTACACTTCCTGAGAAGTTCCTTTTCGAAAAATAATGGTACCCAGGGACTGAGTCAAGGGACCATTAATATAAATAATTCACAAGAAGGAGGGTTTCAAAATGGCAGATCGTATTGTTTTAAACACCGTGTCTTATCACGGAGCTGGGGCAATCAAGGAGATAGTAGGAATTGCTCAGCAGAAAGGATTTAAGCATGTATTCGTTGCATCAGATCCTGACCTTATCAAGTTTGGGGTAACAGCTAAGGTTACAGATCTTTTGGACGAGGCAAAGATTCCTTACACCATCTACTCCAACATCAAGCCCAATCCCACAATTGAGAACGTTCAGAGTGGTGTTAAGGCATTCAAGGAGTGCGGCGCTGATTCAATCATCACCATCGGTGGCGGATCCTCAATGGATACAGCCAAGGCTATCGGTATCATCATCACAAACCCTGAGTTTGAGGATGTAAGAAGCCTTGAGGGAGTTGCTCCTACCAAGAACCATGCGGTTCCTACAATCGCAGTTCCCACAACAGCCGGAACAGCAGCTGAGGTTACAATCAACTACGTTATCACAGATGTTGAGAAGAAGCGTAAATTCGTTTGCGTAGACACCAACGATATCCCTGAAGTTGCTATCGTTGATCCGGATATGATGAGCTCAATGCCTAAGGGCCTTACAGCTTCAACAGGTATGGATGCACTTACACATGCTATCGAGGGCTACACAACAAGAGGTGCATGGGAACTTACAGATATGTTCCACTTAGAGGCAATCAAGCTCATTGGCGCAAATCTTCGTGATGCGGTTGAGAACAAGCCTGAGGGAAGAAAAGGAATGGCTATGGCTCAGTACATCGCAGGAATGGGCTTCTCAAATGTAGGTCTTGGAATTGACCACGCTATGGCACACACTCTTTCAGCATACTATGACACACCTCACGGTGTTGCATGTGCTATGTTCCTTCCAATCTCAATGGAATTCAACCGCGACTACACAGGCGAGAAGTACAGAGAGATTGCAAGAGTTCTCGGCGTTAAGGGTGTTGACGAGATGAGCCAGGAAGAGTACCGCGATGCAGCAATTAACGCTGTTAAGCAGCTCTCCAAGGACGTTGGAATTCCTGAGAAGAACGAGAAAATCAAGGAAGAAGACCTTGACCAGCTCGCAACAGATGCTCTTGCAGATGCTTGCTATCCCGGCAACCCCAGAGAGGCTACCAAAGAGCAGGTTATCGAGATGTTCAGAATGCTTATGTAATGCAGATTGCTGCTTAGTCAATATTGTATGATACAGAGTCAAAAGAGGATGTTGGAATTTGTTCCTTCATCCTCTTTTTGTTGAGACAGAGTTGTAGACGGAATTGTAGACAGAGTTGTAGCGCGGCTATAGAAGGAGTCCGTTTCGGCCTGAAATTGCCTGATTGGATGATTAGGCCGACTTTTATCAGCCAAAATTATCAATATTTCGTTGATTTAGGGGTGTTGGATGCTTTAATATCATAAATATAAGGGCTACAGACAAGCTGATCTTGTGATATGATGTGTTTTTTAAGGAAATTATCGGACTGATCAAACTTGTTGTAATACTCAGGCCGATTGCACTATATCGCTGAGATGATAATCGAATATTTCGCAGGCAATTTGATTAAAGATGAGCGAGTAAGTACACTGCTATCACTTTACAGATGAATCGGAGGATAATAGCCATGCACATCTTCAATAAGCATTTAAGATATGTCTTTATAGCACTTGTTCTGTGCTGCGTTTTTCCGGCCGGAGGTTGCAGCAAAAATGTGGGCACTAAGGGCGGTACTGATATGAATACAGAGCAGACACCGGATGCTGTCAATGATAAGGCTACTGCTGCAGAAGAAATTACATCAGTCTTACCGGAAGAAGCTGCCTTTGGGGAAATAGACGAGGTTATCTCAAACATGTCCATGGATGAAAAGATTTCGCAGTTGATAATCCCTGCAATCCGCACCTGGAACGAAGAAAATGTTACAGACATAAACGCCGCTGCGGAGCTAAAAGAGGTCCTGAGAAGACATCAGTACGGTGGGATCATTCTCTTTGGCTCCAATATCACAGGAGCTGAGCAGGCTGCAAGACTTGTAAATGATCTTCAGCAAAACAATATGCAGATAGAAGGCGCATCATGCCACATTCCATATCTGATGCCCATCGATGAAGAGGGCGGAATCGTGATCAGACTAAACACGGGAACCAGAATGATCGGAAACATGGCAATCGGAGCAACGCCTGATCCTGTAAAAAACGCAGAGCTCACAGGCAGCATCCTTGGAGAAGAGATGGCTGCGATTGGCTTTAATACTGACTTTGCACCGGTAATAGATGTGAACAGTAATCCGGCGAACCCTGTCATAGGAACAAGGTCTTTTTCCGATGATCCCGAAATCGTGGCAAGTCTTGGAACGGCTTATTCAGAGGGACTTGCTGAGCATAACATAATCGCTACATACAAGCATTTCCCCGGACACGGAGACACATCTGTAGACAGCCACATAGGGACGCCTTCTGTGGAAAAGACCTATGAAGAGCTTTTACAAAACGAGCTTGTGCCTTTCAAAAAAGCAATTGAGGATGGCGCGGACATGATAATGACGGCACATATAACCTATCCGCTTATTGATGAGGAAAAGACCTTTGGCGATGGGATGACAAAGGGATTTTTTCCGGCCACCATGTCGGAAAAGATGATCGGTGACATTCTTCGTACTGATCTTGGATATGACGGCGTAGTTGTGACAGATGCCCTTGAGATGGAGGCTATCGCCGCAGCAGGCCTTGTACCGGGAGAAGCAAATTCGGCTGAGTATGGAGTTGGAATCGCCCGGGAAGTTATAAATGCAGGAGTTGACATACTTCTGCTTCCCCTTGATATTACGTCTCCTGAGGCTGCAGACTATTACGATGAGTATATTGCCGGAATTGCAGAAAAGGTCGAGACCGGTGAAATCAGAAGCGAGAGAATAGATGAGAGTGTAAGGCGCATCCTTAGACTTAAGGCAAAGTACGGCATTTTCAATCCGGAGGGGGCGCAGAAAGATACTTTACTGATTGATGAGAGAGTCAAAACGTGCAAAGAGACTGTCGGCTCTTACGAGCATCATGAAAAAGAGATGGAGATGGCGCGGGAAGCTGTCACTGTAGTTAAGAATGACAAAGGTGCTCTGCCGATCAAGGATGAAACAAAGAAAGTTGTGATTCTGGGCCGCATGTCAGGGAATGCCACGGCCATAAACTATGCCCTTTCTGAGCTGCAAAAGAGTGCTGATATTGAATACTACTATGACTCCTCTGCGGAGGTAAAGCTCCATTATACTGATGAAATAAAACAAAAGATAGCTACTGCGGATTACGTCCTGGCATTTTCTTACGCATCCGGCAGCAGCGCACTTGATAAGGAAAACCCTCAGTTTATTGCACTGCATGAAGCTATATCAGACACTCATAAAGCCGGAGGTAAGTTTGTTTTAATAAGTGAGAATCTGCCCTATGATGCAGCCATTTATCAGGATGCCGACGCCATTGTTTTGGCATATCTCGGCTCCGGCCTTAACATAGACCCGACAAAAAACAAAGAAAGCTCCACCGGAATGAGCGCCAGAAACGCCAACGTGGTGGCTGCCATCGAGACAATCTTTGGGGCCAATACGCCGAAGGGCCGCCTTCCTGTCAATATTCCTGTTGTCGAGGAAGCGGAAGACGGCACCCTTAAGTATGGCAGTGAATTTCTGTATAAAAGAGGCTTCGGCCTGACATATTAATGAACCCCTGACTTAAGTCCCCGGGGACCATTATTTGTATGTGTCTGCAGTAATATTATCCAGGTCGGCGTCCTTAGTCTCTTTTACCTTAACAAGTAAAATTACAAGGCTGAGCAGCATGAACGGCAGACAGATTATCATGAAAAGAATGTCCATAGGCAGGAAGTTCTGGCAAACAATAAAGATGGCCTGTCCAAGGAACATTCCGGCTCCGATGAGAACGGAGATGGTACCCATAACTGAGGAGCGCATACCTGAGGGAGTTGATTCTGCAGGCATTGTCAGGATAAGCGTATCGGACATGGACCAGAGACCGCCGATTGAGCAGCCGTAGGCAATTCCCGCGGCGACAGGGCCAAAGCCAAGTCTGCAGGAGAGGACAAATGCCAGGAGCCCTGCAATGGTAAGTCCGCCTAAGATCAGGCACACCTTTTTACGTCCGAGCTTATCGGAAAAGAATCCGCTGAGTATTGTCACAAGTCCGTTGAAGATGGGATAAATAACCAGCGCCGTTGCCACCATATCTGTGGACATGGCACCTTCCAAAACCGTTGCATAATATGATGTGTAGAAAGTTGTTGCAAAAAAGATAAAGCCTGCGATCAGGATCCATCTGAGCTGTCTGTTGGTAAAGATGAAGCGGATTGCTTTGAAGACACCGCCTTCTTCAGATGTACCGTTTGCCTGATCCTCTTTTTTCTTCTGCTCGCGTTCTGCATCTGTCAGAGACAGATACCCGATTCGCTGCTCCACAAATACCGGAGTCTCGCGCATAAAGAAATATGAAAGAAAGCCAATGACCAGAGCAGATACCACCGGAATAAGATATACCAAACGCCAGCTTGAAGGAATATTTTCCCGAAGGAACATCCGTGAGAACACGCCGATTAGTGATACGCTCACAAGCGCAATTCCCTTAGCGATGAAGCTGTAGGTAGCTCTTTTTTCCTTGGGCGCAGTCTCCATGATGTATAGAACCTGCATGTCATTTGGTGTAAAGAACATCATAAACAGCATTCCCAGTATGTACCAGACCACGTTCTGTGCGGTCATGACAATGCACATTCCAAGCCCCATTCCAATTGTGTTTAGCATTAAAAAGAGCTTTCGGCCGTACTTGTCAGACAGTGCCTTGTAGAACGGAGTGATGATGAGAAGCAGGTTTGAAAAGACCTGGATTGGAGCCACAACGTTAAACGCACTTGTGTACTCCGGTGAATTGACGTTTCTTGAAGTGATGTTAAAAAGATCGAATAACACGTAAGGCTGCATTGCAGCATTCATGTTAGAGGTGATCTCATCTACGATGTAAATAATAGTGAGAACCACCATGGCCAGTCCGATGTAATGGAGTGGCTTTTTTCTTGCTGCCTCAGCCTTTAGCTTTGACAGCTGCTTTTGTTCTTTTTCGTTATTTGCCATAAGTTTCCCCTTCCCCCTTTTGGCGGTTTTTCCGCCTATTACTATTATATTCTTTTTTGAAAAAACAGGAACTGAAAAAATTTTTTAAGTTTCTTTTAGGTTCGGGTGTGATAATGCATACAAGATCAAATACAACATGTTTTTACATGGATGAATAAACAAGGAGATTTGACATGAAGAAAAGAGATATCAAAAGAATTTTATCTATAGGAATGGTTACAGTTATGTGCGCAGCAGTTACTGCCTGTGGCGAGGCAGGGGCAAGCACAGCCGGCACTACAACAACTGTTTCGGAAGATACTGCAGCTCCGACAGAAGAGGTGACGGATGGTCAGTCATCCGACAAAGAAGCACCCGAAGGCGGAGCTCCTGATGGCCAGGCACCCGATGGCCAGGCTCCGGGTAATCCACCTGAAGGCGGGGCTCCGGATGGTCAGGCACCCGGAAATCCTCCCGGAGGCGGATTCGGCGGCGGAAGCAGCAGCGCAGATATAGATTACACAGGAGTTGAAGAGATTACTTCAGCAGACACACAAAAAGATAAGACTTACGCCAGCACAACAGCAGATGAAAGTGCACTTCTCGTCAGCACATCAGATGATGTGACAATTACCAATCCTACAGTCACCAAGACCGGCGACTCCGATGGCGGAGATAACTGCAACTTCTACGGACTTAATGCAGCAGTTCTTGTAAAAGACGGTTCTACAACAACCATCACAGGTGGAACTGTGACATCAGATGCTGATGGCGCCAACGGTGTCTTTTCCTACGGCGGAAATGGTGGCCAGAACGGTGCTACCGGTGACGGAACAAAAGTTATTATCTCTGATACCAAGATCACTACAACTGGTGACGGATCCGGCGGCATCATGACCACCGGCGGCGGAATCACAGAAGCTTACAACCTCACTGTTGAGACCAGCGGAAGATCTTCGGCAGCAATCAGAACAGACAGAGGTGGCGGAACAGTTACAGTCGACGGCGGATCATATACAACAAACGGCCTTGGATCACCTGCAATATACTCAACAGCAGACATCACCGTGTCCAATGCAACACTTACTTCAAACCTTTCAGAGGGCGTATGTATTGAGGGTATCAACTCCATCACTCTTAATGACTGTGACATGACTGCAAACAACACTGATACAAACGGAAATGCGACATTCTACGATACGATAATGATCTACCAGTCAATGTCAGGTGATGCGGACAGCGGAACATCTACATTTACCATGAACGGAGGAAGTCTTACCAGCAAGAACGGTCATGTATTCCACGTTACAAACACATCTGCGGTTATCAATTTAAGTGGTGTGAATATCATCAATAAAGATGCGGACAACATCCTTCTCTCAGTCTGCGCAGACGGTTGGACGGGCGATACCAACAAGGCTACTTTAAATGCCGATGCTCAGGACCTCGAAGGTACAATCCTTGTGGGAAGTGATTCAGAGCTAACACTAAACCTCACTAATGGTTCAAACTTTACAGGAACTGTTGACGGTAACATCACCAATGCCAAGGGCGAAACCGTCTCAACAGAAGTTGGAACAGTTGCCGTATCAATCGATAAAAATAGCACCTGGACCCTTACGGCAGATACCTACATCACATCTTTTGATGGCGACATTTCGAGCGTAAATACAAACGGATATACTCTTTATGTCAATGGAGTAGCGAGGTAATAATGTCCAGCAGAGACAAAAAGAAAGACGATGGAGCCAACAGGTACGGTTCTCTTTGATTCATCAAAACTACGATAATGGCCTCAGCCACAGCTTTTGTGGCTGGGGCCATTCTTTTTCCCTAATACATTAGAGAAAAAGAGGGCTCTCGCCGCTTTGGTGGGGGCTGCTTTCATGCTATAATAGTTGCCAGAGGAGAGAAAAAATGAAGATTAAATGTGATTATTGCGGAAACACATACGAGGATACCCTGCATCAGTGTCCTGACTGTGGAGCTCCCAACCCATCTCACAAAAATGAAAAGGGACCAAAGACCATTGAGGAGCTTAAGCAGTGGTACAAGGACAGGAATCTCCCTGCGCCTGAAGTTACGCGCTTTTTTATAGGCGAGGATTACAAAGAGCCCAGAGCTTTTGGTATCTACAAGGATGACAACGGAGATTTTATTGTCTACAAGAATAAGGGTGATGGCTCAAGAGCAGTTCGTTATCAGGGTAAAGATGAGGAGTATGCTGTAAATGAGATCTACCAGCGCCTTAAGGATGAGATCGTTCATCAGAAGGCTAATAATAAAGGCGGCGCAGGTACCCGTTCCATAGGAGGGACATCATCCGGCGGCGGTTCCCGTTCCGGTGTAGGCTTATTTAACGGAATAAAGAGTCTCTTTTACATAGTAGTTGTCATCATAATGATAAGTGTCTTTTTCAGCAGCCTTCGTGAGAACAGACACAGAGGCTATTATAAATACGATAATGATGTCTACTACTACATCAGCGATGACTGGTACATCTATGATGATGGCTGGCGAGAAGTCAGCAGCACAGCTCCCGGTCCTGCAACGATATCAGAGAACTATGATGAATACTATGTTTCAGACACCTGGAATTCATCCATGGGAACAACTGACTGGGATAATTCGTCATACTACGACAGATATCATTCATCGAGCGATGACAACGACTCAGACTACGACTGGGGAAGCGATGACAGCTGGGATTCCGGCGGAACAGACTGGGATTCTGATTGGTAAAACTTGCATTTAGGGAGGACTGACATGTCCGAAAAATACAGCCTTATCTTTCCTGATCAGAAGCTTGAATACAAGAAATTAAGTGATCTCACTGTCCATGACATAGGCATGGACAGTGTTCTTTTGAAGCTCTCCAAGGAAAAGAATGAACAGACCTATATCACAAATGTCATGAAGCTCGTTACCTGCGATGCCCACAATGCGCAGTACAGGAGCGATATATTTGACGACATCTACAGGAACAAGGCCATGAGAGATGAGCTTTTGGAGCTTTTGGACAGGGTCAATTTCCTGAAAGAGTATGGTAGCTACAAACACGACGGAGATCATGAACCCGGCATCTGGGACCTGGTCCACAGGCTTGAAGAGATCCGGGATTATATAGACAGTATCGAGGCGATCCAGAAGTGCCTTGATGGTGCGGATCTTCATTCTGAGGGACTTTTGGGACTTAAGAAGTATGTAAATGATCTCTATGAGGACAACGGATTCGAGGGTCTCAAAAAAGACATTGCAGAGCTGAAGGCAGACACAAACAATCTTAAGAGTGTAACTGTCGGCATCAACTTAAATGAACGTTTTGAAGCCAGCGGAATAGGCCTTATTTCCGTGAACAGCAGGCCTTTTGCCAAGTCCACCATGGTCAAGCACTTTGTAGACAAGGTTTCGGCAAAAGACAATGTTCAGACCTCTACTGACTGGGACGAGAATTACAGATTTGATGAGATTCAGGCAAAGGGCCCTTTGGGCGGAAGAGATGAGTTTATCCCTCCTGTTTTCAGCCCGCTTGCCATGATGAGCATGATGAAGGTGTCGGAAGCTGATGATACGACAAAGTCCGTCACCAACTACATGGATAAGATAACCGACAGGATGCTGAGCCAGACGGTCAAGCACCTTAGAGCTGTTCTCAATAAATACACTATGGTCACCGTGACCGATATAACCGATCTGATGCCGGAGTTTATCTATTACATCAGGTGGGCAGAATATGTTGAAAGCATGACCGGGAAGGGAGCTGTCTTTTGCAAACCATGTGTCATTGAAGCCGGCAGCAGCGAAAAATCCATGGATGCGCAGGGAATCTACAACATCAAGCTCCTGACTGAGCATGCCGGAGAAACAGCTGCAGACATAGTTAAGAACAACCTTGATTTTACAGACGAGCATACACTCTACATACTGACCGGTGCCAACATGGGCGGCAAGACTACGATAACCCAGACCATCGGACAGCTCTTTTTCATGGCTCAGGGCGGAATCTATATTCCCGGAACCAAATTTGAATATGTGCCGATTGATGCCATTTATACGCACTTCCCGGCTGATGAGGACAAGACAATGGATCTCGGGCGCCTGGGCGAAGAGTGCAAGCGATTTAAAGAACTCTATGAACTGGCTACGGGAAAGAGTCTTTTGCTGCTTAATGAGACCTTCTCAACCACATCCTTCGAGGAGGGGTACTTTATCGCCAAGGACTGCTCGAAGGCAATCCTGAAAAAAGGCATCAGGACGATATACAACACCCACATGCACAAGCTTGCCATCGAGATTGACGAGCTAAATGACGAAGCCGTCCCCGCCAAAGCTGCATCCCTGGTGGTCAAGGCGGATGAGGGAAGGCGTCTGTATGAGGTAGAGGTCGGACCGCCAAAGGGACTTTCTTATGCAAAAGACATTGCAGAAAAATATGGTGTCACTTATGATATGCTATGTGATTAAATAGCAGTGGGAGTGATCAACGCTTCTGTCAGTTGTGACTATACCTCTTTTGTCCCTTGTGCTACAATAGGTAAGAATGTGCCTTTTGCATATATCTTCCTATTAAAAGAAAATTGAGAAAGAGAGGAACTTTTTAAATTGAAAACACTGGCAATTATTCTGTTTGTAGCAATGTATGTGGGGCTTATCGCATTTCCCAAAAGGCGTGCGATCATAGCGCTGGCCGTTGCTGCAATATATATAGTGACGGGGATACTTCCATACAACACTGTGTTTTCCGTGGTGGACTGGAACGTACTGCTTATGATATTCGGTACGCTGTTGCTGGTTGATTATTTCATCGATTCCAAAATGCCAAACCTTATAGCGGATCATATACTTGATCTGGCACCCAATGTTATGTGGGTTACGATCTTTATGTCGCTGTTTTCCGGTATCATTTCAGCATTTATCGATAATGTGGCAACACTTCTGATGGTGGCACCCGTTGGCCTTGCAGTCTGCAAGAAGCTCAAGATAAATCCGGTTCCCATGATCATCTCAATCGCAGTTTCATCTAACCTTCAGGGAGCAGCAACACTGGTCGGTGATACAACATCCATCATGCTTGGTGCTTATGCCAAGATGGACTTCAACGATTTCTTCTGGATGAACGGCAAACCCGGAATTTTCTTTGCTGTAGAACTTGGTGCGCTGCTTACGATTCCGATCATGATGGTTCTTTTCAGAAAAGACAAAGAGCCTGTATCCGCAGAGGAGAAGACTGTTGTCACAGATTATGTTCCGACAATCATGATGGTAGCTCACGTAGTTCTTCTTATGGCAGCTTCTTTTATCAAGAATAAGCCTGAGATCACAAACGGTCTTATCTGCCTTGGCTGTTCAGTTGTTGGTATGGTCTGGGAGTACTTTAAGGACCATGACACCGACCGTATTGTGAGAGTTATCAAGAACCTTGACTACGATACCGTGCTCCTTCTTACAGGTCTTTTCATGGTAATCGGAGGTGTTACAAATGTCGGACTTGTGGATGATCTTGCAAACTTTATTGTTACCGCAGGTGGAAACAACCTGTTCCTGCTATTTACAATTGTAGTTTGGGGATCGGTTCTGATATCTGCATTTATTGACAACATTCCTTACGTTGCTACGATGCTTCCCGTACTTCAGGGAGTTACTGCTTCCCTTGGAATTGCTCCTTACCTTCTTTACTTTGGACTTTTGTGCGGAGCAACCCTTGGCGGAAATATCACACCTGTTGGTGCAAGCTGCAATATCGCAGGTGTCGGAATGCTCAGAAAGGAAGGACATGAGGTTTCCTTTAAGGATTTTGCAAGGATAGGAATTCCCTTTACTCTGGCAGCAGTTGTGGGAGCTTATGTTTTCCTTTGGGTTTTCTGGAGATAATGGTATAATCAGTTTTAATATTTTGAATATAAGAGGAGTTTAGTTATGGCAGAAGTTTACAACCACCACGCTATTGAGAGTAAGTGGCAGAAATACTGGGAAGAGCATCAGACCTTCAAGACAGATGTCTGGGATTTCAGTAAGCCCAAGTATTATGCACTTGATATGTTTCCATATCCTTCAGGAGTAGGACTTCACGCAGGTCATCCGGAAGGTTATACAGCTACAGATATAATGTCCCGTATGAAGCGCATGCAGGGATATAACGTACTTCATCCCATGGGATACGATTCATTCGGACTTCCTGCTGAGCAGTATGCTGTAACAACAGGTAATCATCCTGCAGGATTCACAGAGAAGAATATTGAGACTTTTAGTAAGCAGCTCAAAGAGCTCGGCTTTGACTATGACTGGTCCAAGATGATCGCAACAAGTGATCCCAAGTTCTACAAGT
>CAMORK010000014.1 GCA_946623755.1 uncultured Butyrivibrio sp.
ATGGTTGTGAGCTTTCTCGTATATGTATATTTTACTGTTTTAGGTTAATCTGACATTTTTTACATTTTCGATTCCCCTTACATCACTATATCCATAAATAAGAGAACTTCGCATTTGACCGATCTTTCCTTTGTTGTTACCTTATTTCTGCTGCTCGTAAAGTGCTGCAAAATCAACCAAACGGTCCCTGACATTTATATGCTGGGGACAGTTCTTTTCGCAAAGTCCACACTTTATGCAATCCGAAGCCTTTCCGTGATTCATGGAAAAGCGCTCATAGTACATATTGGACTTGTTTCCGGTTACAACATGCATATTAAAAAGACCGAAATACTCGGGAATATTGATGTTCTTTGGACAGACTTCCGTGCAATATCTGCAGCTGGTGCACTGGATGGTTCCCGTGCTGTTTAAAATCTCTGTAATCTCATCCACCAACTTATACTCTTCTTCGGAAAGTGACTTGAAATCCTGCATATAACAGGTGTTATTATTAAGTTGCTCCAGATTGCTCATTCCGCTGAGCACTATCTGCACATTATCCAGGGATGCTGCGTACCTGATCGCAAGAGATGCAGGGGTCAGCATCGGGTCATTCATAGGTTTGTAGAAGTCATCAAATTTCTTCAGTGCTGTCTCAGGGAGCTTCACCAGGGCTCCGCCCTTTATCGGCTCCATGACCATCACCTTTTTGCCGTGTTTTTTGGCCATCTCGTAGCAGGTGCCCGACTGTATTGCTATGCTGTCCCAGTCAAGATAGTTGATCTGAAGCTGCACAAAATCCACCTCCGGATGATCTGTAAGGATCCTGTCCAGGGTTTCTGCGTCATCATGAAAAGAGAATCCGATATTCCTGACGTATCCGGCCTTTTTGAGCTTCTCGATAAAGCCGAAACCACCGAATTTCTCTGTATTTATATATCTGTCTCTGCCCAGATTATGAAGCAGATAATAATCAAAATGATCAACGCCGCAGCGTCTTAACTGGTCATCAAAAAAGAACTGATAATCCTCAGGCTTTGTGACTCTGAGAATCGGCATTTTATCCGCAAGAATAAAGCTGTCTCTGGGAAATCTTTTCACCACAGCCTCTTTTACCGCCTCCTCAGAGTGCTCCTGATGATAGGGGTACGCGGTGTCAAAGTAGGTAAATCCGCGCTCCATGAAAAGATCTGCCATTTTCTTAAACTGCTCAATATCGATTGAGGCAGGATTCTCCTTATCTGTCAGTGGCAGTCTCATTGTTCCGAATCCAAGCTTCTTAGTACTCATAGGATGAATTCTCCTTTCATTTGGACATCTGCATGACCTGTCCCTGTGCGGCTTCTTTTGCTTCTTCTGACTTTTCGTCTTTGGAGGATTCTTCTGCCTTCATTTTCTCAACGTATTTAATGTCGTACTTTAGCTCTTTTGCCAGATAAAGAAGTCCTCCGAACTTCTCTACATCTCCGCTCTCGTGAGCAGCCTTGGCGTACACTTCCATCTTCTCCTCACGCATGCGCCTGGGGTAGGTCTTAAGCAGACCAACCGCCATGTAAAAGTACGGCTCATCAATATTGCCAAGGCAGTCAAAGAGGAAATCGCAACCCTCAAGATTAACGGGTTGTCCAAGCTTTTTTAACAGCTCAATTGTATTGCAGACGGCGTACTCATTCTTGTAATCGTTGAAATACAGGTACTTTCTTATATCTACATGATTATTTTTTACTGCGTTAACTGTTTTTTCCAGCTCATTATCTGAGAGCACCCTCTCAAAAATATCGGTACTGATGCTGCCATCATTGGAAATTACGGAAAAGTTCGATTTTGCGATCTTGTCAGGATATTTTTTGCTGTCACGAAGCAGCTCTTTTTCCCACTGATAGCGTATGGTTCCCCAGTCATCTGTGGCAAATGCAGAACTCCTCTTTCTATAGCTGTCTCTGAATTCTTCACGGGCGCCCTGAGGCATTTTCTCAAAATAGTCTCCTCTTTCCTTGAAAAACTTATCGAGCTCCCTTCTGATAATGTAAAGCTCAGCTACAGTGGGGAGTTTAATGATTACGCCATCAACCGTGTAAAGCTCCGCTTTGCGTTTGTTGTAGCCACATATAAGGTCAACCGGGAGATGTCCGCCCAAGATTGAAAACCATTTACCTGATTCGCTGACCCTGAGAAAATGCGCCTTTTTGCCATTCTCAAAGATATGCAGGTGAAATGTTTCTTCGCTCAGAAGCTCTTTTGTTTTGATGTAACCAAACAATTCGCCAAAATGAGGGGTTTCTCCATATTTTACTACTTCATTCCAGCTTAATACGCTGCGATATTGTATTCCTTCTGTTTTCTTTTTACGCTTTCCAGGTAGTCCGGCAAGCACGAGCCACGGCAGTCCAATGGTGCAGGTAGGCATAAAGAGCAGGATCGATAAATCTGTGAATGCGTCCGTTCCCGTAAGTGACTCAATTCCCATGCAAATGAAGACGGAAATAAAAAAGCCGACAAATCCACTTATTCCCATAATTGAAAGGATTGCAAATGTAGCCAGTGCACGTCTGAAAGAACCGCCTTTATTTGCAAAATCATATAACTTTTGAAGCATGTATTTCTTGTATTTCCTATTCTAAAAATTTTGAAAGGCTCAAACCTCTGCTTTTGCCTTTTCCAGGGCTTCGATCACTCTGTCGCAGAACCTGTCAAATTCAGGATCCTCCTCGTACTCATCCGGGTGAGCGAGGACGTAATCGAGAGCCATGCGAGCGCCTTTGTGGAAAGGCACGTTTGTTGTCATCTGAGGAACAAGTCTCTTTAACTTGCTGTTATCAAACACAACTGATACGGCCTTGTCTCCCAAAAGCCCGCCTCTGAAATCATAGCCGTATTTCTCTCCCGCTTCGCTGAGGAAATCAGAAGATACGTGATAGGGCTTAAGTTCCACGCCAAGTGCATCAGCAATTGTACCATAAATCTGATCCCAGGTCAGTATTTCGTCTCCTGTTATCTGGAAAGCCTCGCCGATGGCATGTCTGTTGCCCATAAGTCCCGTAAATCCGATCGCAAAGTCGCTGTTGAAGGTCAGTGCCCAAAGTGAAGATCCGTCACCCTGAATGATCACGGGCTTGCCCTGCTGCATTCTCCTTATCACCTGGTAGAATCCTTTATCTCCGTGCACTCCCAGCGGTATATGCCTCTCATCGTAGGTGTGACTGGGCCTTACGATGGTGACAGGAAAACCTTCTTCGCGGTATTTCTTCAGCAAGAACTCCTCGCAGGCAATCTTGTTTCTGGAGTATTCCCAATATGGATTGGCCAGAGTTGTTCCCTCTGTGATCACATAGGAAGCAGCAGGTTTATTGTAGGCCGATGCAGAGCTGATGAAGATATACTGCTTTGTTTTTCCGGAAAAGAGCCTGTGATCACGCTCTACTGCCTTGACATCGAAGGCGATAAAATCGCTGACAACATCAAAGGTCATACCTTCAAGCTTGCTCTTTACATCTGCTTCGTCATTGATATCAGCTGTTATTTGTTTCACGGAAGACGGCACTTTGCTCTTTCTGTTTCCTCTGTTTAAAAGAAATACCTCCCACTGAGGGTCCTGTGCCAGTCTTTTAACTATTCCCATGCTTATGGTTCCGGTTCCGCCTATAAAAAGTGCTCTCATGTTATACCCCCATTATCATATTAGTAACTGTTACCCCAAAGCGTTCTGGTAAATCCTGTTAACGTCAGCTGCTTCCAACGGTCTTATCCTTGAAAGCTTGACTGTATCCTGCATTGTCGCATCCAGAGAAAGTGCCGAAAGGTCTTTTTCCGAGTTGGCAGCTCCGTGAGCAATGGCTTTTGCTGTATCTATCGCACTTCCGCCGCCTATGCCGATTATCATATCCGCGCCGAATGAAAGAGCTGCACAATGGTCCTCCTATGCTTTACTTTATGTCTTATATTTTGTGCAGATATATTCTGCAAATTTCTGCATAACTATGTATTTTGATGCTCCATTAATTCTAAATTCTACGCCTCTAAATTGCTATACTTTGGCGGATAAAATTTGCATAAATATTCCCTGGCAGTATTTTCTACTTATACGGAAAAAAGTAGTCCATGGGCGTAGAACGCCAACGAGATGAAATTTGCATAAGGGGTTATTTTCTACCTATACAGACAAAAATGGCCTATGGGCGTAGAAAGTCGAAGAGATGATTCTACCTATACAGTAAAAAGTGGCTTATGGGCGTAGAAAAACTCAGATAAAATGAATTGTAATGATATTTCTTTCTACCTATACAAACAAAAGTGGCCAGTGGGCGTAGAAACAATGGGAATAATAAGATGCATATAAAGCCCTATTCTTCCACCAGTTTTCTAATAGTCTCCCAGTCATAGCATCGCCTGAAATTATCTCCGGGGAACTCGCATCCCTGATTCCATGGGCGGTCAATGACAAAGACCTTCAGTTCCGGAAGATGGCTGAAATACTGAAATGCAGCCGGAGAATCCTCGATGGCTATATCAAACTTCATTTTGTAATAATCTTCCAGTTCAAGACTGAAATCACTGTTCTTGATAAAGCTGTCACGGCCGTACTTATTGAGGCAGTACAGCTTGACATCGGCAAGATTATGCTCATCCAGCCACTGCCTTGATGCCTCATACGCACTGTAGGGGCGTCCTGTTATTATGGAAATTTCATGTCCCTGATCTATCCAGCCCCTGATGGTCTCTATAGCCCCCGGGGTCTCGTCATATGATAAAAGAACTCTCGGCGAATGCCCCTCGATCATCATCTTCTCATACTGCTCATCCGTCAGCGAAAAAGTCTTTTGAAGATTAAAATCCCTGATCTCCTCATAGGGCACATTCAAGTCGAAAAGTTCTTTCACTAGCTGCGAAAAATGCTTGCCTGTCTCGCACAGACAGTCATCGTAGTCAATATAAATATTCATAGTTAGTCTCTTTTGGTCTCTCCTTTAGCTGTATTGTATTTGTAAACGTAATTTACCTTTACGTCTTTTCCCCGCTCAGTATCATGGAACAGATTTGTTATCCTGTTGATAACCTTCTCTATATCTCCCCTGCTGCACTCTGTAAGCATGATAAGAAAACTGAGACTCCCGTTTTGCACCATTATATCACTCATTCTAAGAGTCTTTTCTGCAACACTGCAAAACTGTTCATCAATCTCCATGATATGCTGGGCATCAGTATCCTCGGTATCAAGCTCAAACAAAAGAATTGCCGCATCTCCGCCATATCTTCTGTAAAAGCGCATGATATACTTGTAAACCGCTGAGAAATAGTCTTTTCCAAGAAGCAATGCTCCTGATTTGTCGTTCCTCTCCTCCAATATCTGAACCAGACGGTCGAGTCTGCTCTCAGTATACGCTTCATTACTGTCGCCGCTGCTTTCGGAACCATAAATCGCATAACCATGCTTGCCGTTTTGCTTTACTCTATAAAGCGTATTGTCTGCCATGGCAAAAAGATCATTATATTCTCTGCCATGTTCTGGAATCATAACAACACCTATGGATATCCCCAGTGGAATTCCATGGCCTTCACCCAGAATTTTCCGGGCTGCTGTCTGAAGCTGCTTGTTAAGGCGATTGGTCAGGGATCTGACAGCTCTCTCTTGTGTCAGGTCATCGTAAAATCCAATGAACTCATCACCGCCGATTCTGCACAGAGTATCTGTTTCACGGGAGTTCTTGCGTAAAATATCCGAAAACGCTTTCAGTATCTGGTCGCCCTTTTCATGACCAAACAGATCATTGACCAGTTTGAAACTGTCCAGATCAAAGATCATAAGAGAGCCGTTCTTTCTATTACACAGCTTGGATACACGCTCAGTACCTTTTGCCTTGTTCAAAAGACCTGTGAACCTGTCCACAGTGGCCTCTTCCTCAAGATTCTCCATCATTCTGCTGTTTTTGACAGAGTTATCGATACGCCTGATAAGAACATCCTTATTGAGTGGTTTTCTGACAAAGTCAGATGCACCCATGACAAGGCCCATCTCCTCTACTTCGCTGTCATCTTCTCCGGATATGAAAATTACCGGGATCTTAGGCCTGCCTGAGTGTTCTTCAAATCGTCTTATCATGATGTAAGTCTCAAATCCGTCAATTTCAGGCATCATGATATCAAGCAGAATCAGATCCGGTGTATTGTTCTCTATGTACTTCATAAGTTGTTTCCCTGAGTTGACACAGGTCACATGCATATTTTCTTCTGCAAACAGCATCTTGGCATGGTTTAGGCAGACCGGGTCGTCATCCACAACAACAATATTGTATTCAAGCATTGATTTTCCTCCGGATAAAGAAAAAGAATGTCCAACTACATTATATTAAAAGAATAGCCGCATGGATACCCTTAGTATTCATGCGGCTTTGCATCTTAAGTATTGTCTGATTTGTCTTCCTTCATAGTCTCCTGGCCGCTGGCCCTCATTATCTTTATTCCCTCAAGAGCAACCTGATATATCATGGCCATCTCTCTGGAAGCCGGATCGTTATAACTGCATTTGGATTTTAACGCCTTGAAATGCTGCTCTGCTTTTTCGATAACAGGCTTGGTTATCATGATTCCGTCACAATACAGCGTTCCTGTCTGCGGGTCATATTTCGAATCTTCATACTTGGTCTTAGCAAAATCTCCTGCGCCCATAGATGCCGCCAGTTGATTTAAAAGATCCAGTTTATCTGCCATATGCCGCCACCTCGCTTCAAATAGTATAAATCTACAAAATACTGAAAAAAGTAGATATATATATTATAATTCCTCTTGCATTCGGTGCGCAACTATCTGAGTCTTATGTCAGTCAGTGCAACGCGATCACCGGTAAGAGCCACATAAATCGCGGCCGGATTTTCTTTTATCACAGTAGTATTTTCAATGTAAAGACCGAGATTCTCCGTAGTCGTAATAACACTGTTGCCCTTGCGCTCAAAGGTAACTTCACACTCTACGCCTTCCTTATTTTTATCTTTCCATTCCTCCCACCCGGGGAAGTAATCCTTCTTTTTCATGATGAACTCATTATCGGAATAATTGTCTTTTATTTCATTTTCTCCATTGAGTTTGATCAATGCATACTCATGGTAATTATTACCGAATACCTGTCCGTCATCCGAAGAATAAATGGCAATATACGGGCAATGCCAGATAAAACTTGCCACCGGCAGGCTCACCGTATGGAATTTGATCCTGAGCTTGTTCTTAAGCTCTATACCCTCGGTTGCCGCTGAACGGGTCTGACTGATCTGGATATTTTTTAAATCCGACTCCATATGATCGATATAACTTATTTCATCCGAAATTCGAGGTACAAAGTTTTCATCTACATCCTTATCGGTCTGTTCTATTGTTATTTCGCTTATGTCACAGTTTTCACCTGTAATCCCGATATAAACTGACGTTGAGCCGTCCGTCAGAGCTAAGATGTCTTCTTTCTCGTAGTCCGGTCCCCTCATTACAACCTTAAGATGATCATCATACTTTCCGGCAATTATCTCATATTCATCAGCCTTCAGTCTTTCATAGCCGGCAGCCTCATCAAGCTTAATCTCTTTGATCTTTCTGGCACTGGTACAAATATTATGGTCATCAAACCATATCTCTCCATACTCCTGATAGTGATATGCTGTTATGGATTTTTTATTGTCATGCACACGTCGGTCATATGAATCAAACAAAATAATGGACGGTGCTGTAAAGCTATTTGTTGGATCCTTTGCCGGCACGGATTTAAATCTGATCCTGATAATCTGTCCTCCGACAGGAATACCCATGGAAATTGCATCCCTGTATGTGCGACAGGTAAGCTCTTTTTCCACAAGGGACAGATCATCATGGCTTCTTCCGCTCGATTCCTCATCTATGATCTTAACCATGATCCCGGCAAACTCAGGGTCAAATTCAATACCGGCCCCCTTTACAAATGCTTCTCTGGCTACAAACTCCGGCTTTGCATCACGATATCTTTTCCTGGATGTCATAGTAACATATGCATCAGCAACCGCAATGATCCTGGCAATCTCCGGTATATCCTCTCCCTTTAAGCCTTCCGGATATCCCGTTCCGTTATATCTCTCATGGCTGTAATATGCTCCGTCGCTTAAGAACGGATATTCTTTTATATTTTCCAGTATCTCTTTTCCGATAACGGGCTTTTGTCTAAATGTTTCGATGTCCCACTTACCGGGGTCCTCCTCATTCTTGATGACAGAATCCGGGATTCCTATAAGGCCGACATCATGAAGCAATGCTGCATAATATGCCTTTTCACAATGGTCCTCATCAAGTCCGCAACGAGCTGTTATCTTTCTTGCATATTCTGCCACTTTAACCGCATTGCCCTTTGCAAAGTCATCCTTTTTTTCTACGGCAGACACAAAAGCTTTTGCTGTCTGGTCAAAAAGCCTCTGCATACGCTTTTGCTCACCCTGCATATTCTGAAGTTCAAGATTATGAGCATGCTCCACCGTATCATTTATATCAAGATATGCAAATATATACAGACTGACAGAAACCGCTACCATTGACATATTAACTATGGAGATTCCATAGGTAAATATCTGCAATATGCCACATATGATCGGCACAAAGATGTATAAGATCATTGAAAGATAGATCAGTCTGCTGAAGAACTTTTTATACTGCCTTATCACTGTATACTGTACGATTGGGCAGATTATAGGGATGATATAAGCTATTAAGAAGCCGCGTCCCCTATGATACGTATTGGTCGCATCAAAATAATAATACAGGTTGGTGAACGCTCCTATTACCGCCAGGACCATACCAAAGAAAGATACTACTCCAACCACATCCAGTCGCTTAGAGGTAATTCTGGCCTTATTTTCTTTTTCAACCCCCAGCAGATTCTTAAGGTAAATATTAAAAGCAAAGACGACCCCTGATGTCAGCACGAATACAGCACAGTTGCTAAGCCTTACCATTACATAGCCTTTGTGACTGATATCTCCTGCGTAAATATAAGCCAGCCTGTCAAACCAAAGCAAAGCAAAGGCTATAACCTCCATGGTAATAAGCGTCCACTTCATCTTCTTATCCATGAACTTTGTGATAAGCAAAAGAATGGCCATCATTCCACATGCCCCGCACAAAAGGAGCATCATATTAAGTTGATATGTCCTGATAAATTCGACCATCAAACATTCCTTTATCTGCTATGAAGTATAAAAAACTCATTGAGCTTCTCCAAAAGCTCTTCTTTTTTGATGTTTTTCAAAAAATAACCTTCCGGTTTCAATGAAACCACCTTCATCACACTTTCCTTATCACTTTTTCCTGTAAGAAACATAACCGGAATAGACTTGGTCTCATCGTCGCTTCTAAGCATTTCCAGCACCTGCGGGCCACTGGTCACCGGCATCTCGTGATCAAGCAGGATCAGATCTACCGTATTTTTCCCAAGCCACTTAATTGCCTGCAGGCCGGAATTTGCCATAAATACCTTATAAGTATCTTTTAACCACTCTCGAACAAGCCCAAGATAATTGGGATCATCATCGACTACAAGGATGCTCTTTTTAAAATCACCCTTACGTTCTTTCTCAAAGTATTCCGTAACTGCCTTTAGATATGCAGCATTATCTACAGGACGCGGAAAAGTGCTGTAGATAAGATGTTCGGGAATATGTGTGGATATACTCTGCAGATCTTTTTGCTCTCCTATCAGGATGATCTGCTGGCTTCTCTCTTCCATCGTATCAGCCAGATAGTGAATGACATCCTCATGAGAAGACGATTGATCATCCATATACAACGTGATCAAAGTAACTCCATCGAGCTTTTTGTTGATATCATCAATAGAACAGGGGGCAAAACTGCAATCTATGCCTGAGTCCTGCGCTTTTCCTATCAGTACCCTGACTATAAATGATTCTTTTTCACCTACAACGATCATGCGATCCTTAAACATACTCTCTCCTTTTTCTGAGGCATTGTCATGAAATGAGAGCCTCCATGCCTTCCCAATCAAATACTTTTAACTTTTTAGCAAGTTCTGCTATCTTTTCTTTATCATCCTTTGGAAGTTTGTATTCATTGAGCTGATTCAGGATCATCTCCACAGCATCATAGTCCATCTGAGGGATCACATCCCTAAGAGCACTGTATGCATCATTAAGCTCTTCCAAAGAGATCTCCTCTTTATCAGAATCATCCTGCATCTCGCTCTCATCAAGCCCCGCAAGTTTATCCTTAAATTCCAGATAGCTCTTTAACAGATCATCATTATGTTTGTCGATAAACTCAATGTCTTCCTTATTGCCCGCATCCTCTATACTCTCTGCAAGCTTTGACATTTCCGTGGCACCTATGATCCTGTATGAGCTCTTGAGTGCATGAACCTTAATAGTATAAAGCCTGATATCCCCGGCTTCATAGGCGTCACTTATTACTCTTGCATTTCCGTCTATAGTCTCGAGGAACATCTTAAGGGAATAAATAAACTGTGAAATACCTCCGGAATTCTTGATTCCCTCATCCACATCAATTCCTTCCACATCATAAATCCAATTAAGCTCCGGCGGAATACTCTCCAGATCAGCAGTGGCCTCTGTCGCCTCCGGCTTATCCATGATCTCCTCGGGAAGATGACGCATTATAGCATTCTCAAGGGCATAACTGTCAATAGGCTTTGACAAATATCCCGTAAAACCTTTGGACTTATAGAATTCCTCTCCGGCTGTTGAATTGGCAGTAAGTGCATAGACCGGTATATCCGGATCAGTCTCACGAATGTGTGCTACTGTCTCAATACCATCCATCCCCGGCATCATGTGATCCAATAGCACTACATTGAATCTTGTAGACTTCATTTTTTCCAGGCACTCCTGTCCGCTTGAAGCAGTAGTCACGAACATCTTTGTAGCTTTCAAAAGTCCCTTAATGACACTGAGGTTCATCGGATTGTCATCAACTACCAGTATATCTGCATCAGGGGCTATGAATTTAGGTACATACGGCCCCTTTGCGGCAGACTCATCGTGTTCTATGAATAATCCCAATGGCGAAGTATCGGTTATTTTCTGCTTCAGGCACAGTATAAACTCCGAGCCTTCCCCATACACACTCTCACAGGTCAGCGTTCCACCCATAAGCTCGGTAAATCGTCTGGATATGTCCAAACCAAGTCCTGTTCCCTGAATACCGCTGTTCTTTTGTTCGTCCAGCCTCTCGTATGCAGTAAAGAGCTTATCCATGTCTTCTGCCTTAACACCAATTCCTGTATCCTTTACAGAGTATCGTATGCTGGCTTCATCCCCATGGCGCTCATCCATTGAAACAGACAGGATGACGCAGCCCTTTTGTGTATACTTAACAGCGTTGGTAAGAAGGTTTAAAACCACCTGCTTTATCTTTCCTGCGTCTCCATACAGCTTCTTGGGAATAAGTTCGTCTACAACAACATCGAACATCAGCTCTTTTTCTGTACATTTCACACGTATCATCGATACTATTGACCTTAAAAGATCCTGAACATCATATTCCTGCTCGACAAGATGCATCTTGCCCGATTCAATTTTTGATATATCAAGAAGATCATTGATAAGGCCAAGAAGAGTCTCAGACGCATTTCTGATATCAAGGGCATAGTTAACCATAGACATAAAATATGCCTTGGGTACATCCTTGGGATTTTCACGCAGTATCATCTCATCCATACCCATTATGGTATTGATAGGTGTGCGTATTTCATGGGAAATATTGGCAAGGAATCTGGTCTTTGCCAAATTGGCCCGCTCTGCATCGTCTCTTGCCTGCTTGATCTCTTCATACTGTCTTCTGATGACAGTTCCCTTCATTACCCTCCACACAATAAGTCCTGTGAAAAGAGCTATGAGTATCAGCGACAAAACCCGCACGATCCAAAGTTCTGAAAACCGGGATTTCTTGGTGATACCTACAGTCTGCTCCAACATAACATTTCTCCTGGTGTGATCGAGAACCTGTATGTGAAGAGTATAGTTTCCGCTGCTCATACCGGTATACTCAAGGTCCTGAAGCTGGCTTCTTGGTACTACCAATTCATCTTCTTCGTCACCCTCCATAAAGATCCTTACCGGCGGATCAGTCAACGTATAATCAAGAACCGAAACCTCTATCCTGACTCTTCCACCGCTTGAAGGCAAAGTATATCTGCCCTGGCCGTCCGGTAATATCTTTTTATCACCGATGTATATCGACTTTACCGTGGTTTTGACCGCTATTTGTCCCTCAAAAAAGTTTTTGATATTTACCTTGCATACCCCTGCCCTTCCGGAAAGGTATAAATCACCATTTTCATCCAGATAGCTGAAGGAATTGGAAGTAGGGGTTCCTGTGAGGCCATTGGCGAGTGTATACAGCTTGAAATCTGTTATACTGTCATCAACCATCTCACGGGCATCTACGACATAAATACCTGCAGAAGAAATAACCCATATATCATCGCTTTCGCTGACAATAAGGTCATAGTTGTTGTTATATGGAAAAGATGTAACCTGTGTTACGATTTCATCCTTCATGTACTGAATTGAGTTTGATGTCACCAGCCAGTAAAGATCCCTCATGTCATCCCTGATGATCTTCATGACAACATCGCTGGTGAGCCCATCATCTCTGCCGATCTTTCTTACGCCGGCATCGCTGATCACATATATTCCGTCACCATCTGTTCCTACATATATCTGGCCGTCATCGCCCTCTTCAATATCCAAAAACACAGTATTCTTTATAGTCGGATCCAGCGCCAGTACGCTCTGTACCTTTCCATCTGAAATCCTGGCAAGGCCAATATTTGTCCCCGCGTAAATACTGCCATCTCCGGCCTGCATAGTGCATCTTATCTCATCGCTCGGCATTCCGTTTTGTACACTAAAATTCGTTATGTTACCTTCTTTTGAGTAACACACCAGTCCGATGCCGTTATCGAAAGTGGATATCCATAAATTGCCATCATCATCCCGCATAAGACAACGGATTCTTGAATGCCCCAAATAATCTGTCAGTTCATTCTCAATCACCTGATTGTCTTTTCCCAGAATCCTCAATCCCTGGTTAGAGCCAACGTAGAGCTTATCTCCAACAAGACAGGTTGCATTTACTACCTCTCTCGGCAATCCCGTTATGCGACTCATATCCGTAAAATTGCTGGTTACGAGCTTCATAACTCCCTGCGTAGAAGATGCGATCCAAATATTTCCCTGATAATCAGAGGTAGCCATTTCTATTCCACTGTCCACAGGAAGGTCGTTGATCAGATTAAAGCTGTTATCAACATCCAGATATCCCAGCTGACTGCTGGAAGATACCCATATCCTTCCGCAGTCATAATTTATCCAGTGTATGGAATTTAAAGGTGCCACGGATATATGTCTTAATTGTCCGACAGGATCTCCAAAGCGTCCATAGTAAAGATCACTTCCCTCCGTACCGAAATAGACATATCCATCTCTGGCCGGGTCACTCAGGATATTTGATATTCTGTTTTCCAGGCCAAGTTCACGGCTGCTGTAACAGAGGTTGATCACCTGATCCTCAACGGAGAATACAATGCCATTCTTGGTCTGCCCATAAATAGTGCCCTGTGAATCGCTGTACAGGCTCAGCACTCTCTCCTCATTAATCCTGTCATCTTCAATGTTATGGATCACCAAACCGGCATCCGCAAAACATATTCCGGCTGTAGTCCCTATATATACATTACCTTCACCATCTTCTGCAAAAGATCTGATTGATGAAGATGGTAGTCCTTCCTTATAAGTGATCCATGTAGCCTTTTCACCGTCCAGCACAACAACACCGTTATCATTGGTGCCAACCCAGATCCGGCCACGGCTGTCTTCAAACATTCCTCTCCCACTGGTAAGACCATCGGAAGTAGTTATTTTTTCAAACACAGACCCGTCGTAACGAATTATTCCACTATAGCTGCCGATCCAAATATACCCGTCACTGGCGCCAAGGACACAATTGGCATCTGACGTAGGCAATCCATTAGTAGCATCATAAACCTGCGTGGCATATCCTGCGGACCCAAGCTGTCCTGATACAGCATAACCTCCACCAAGCCTTAGCGTGTTTTCATCAGCCTCCATTACAAGTGATGAGCTGTCAGATGCTGCGGAGTCAAAGCAATCGCAATAAACTCCGGCAATCAATATCAGCACACCAAGAGAAGCCGCTATGAAGTTTTGGATCTCTCTCTTCTCCATGCCACTCCTTTTACATCGTTCTGTTATACTTTTTCAAAACAACCTTAACCTCAGGAATGTTATCAAGAAATACCTCTACGCACTTGGGATCAAACTGCGTCCCCTTGCCTTCTTTGATAATGTCAAGAGCTTTGTCCAAAGGAAAGGCCGGCTTATATACTCTTGGAGATGTAAGAGCATCAAACACATCGGCTACAGCCATTATTCTGGCAGAAAGAGGGATGATTTCTCCATGCAATCCATCGGGGTACCCTTTTCCATCCCATCTCTCATGATGATACGCAGCCATATTCCTTGCTTCTTTGAGGTAATTCTCACCCATGACAGTACTTATGGCATCTTCCATGATCTTCTTTCCAACAGTAGTATGCGTCTTAATGATCTCAAACTCTTCATCTGTCAGTTTGCCAGGCTTATTGAGTACCGCATCCGGGATGTTGATCTTTCCAATATCATGAAGCGGCGCTGAGCGGACTACGTCGGAAATAAACTTAGCATCGATCTTTTCAGCGTAATATCCCTTTTTCTGCAGGCCTTCAACAATTATCTTTACATAAGCGGCAGTCTTTTGAATATGAGCACCTGTATCAGAGTCTCTGTTTTCAACCATATCAGCCATGGTAACAATAAGTCCGTCCTGCATCTTGGCTGTAGTATCAGAAAGCCTCCTTAAGTCGCGCATCTGCTCTGAAAGATTAAGTGTCATATTGCAAATAGAGTTATAGAGTTCCTCCACTTCATCCTGTGTTTCGATTTTCAGAGCCCTGATACTCTTAACATTTTTATCAAGTTGTTCCTGTCCATAACCAAGGTTGGAAAAATCATTAACGCACTTGGCCATACTTCTGATCGGATATACCATGGTAACATTCGTTACCCAAAGGTTATGCGCGATTACCAGGATAAAAAAGCCCAGAAGAATAAAGAAAGCTTTTGTCATAAAGCTTTTCATGTAGCCCTGCATATTCGTTATCGAGATATCTGCCACTCCATAACATACGACACGTCCGCCGGAGTCTTTTATCGGGTAAAAGATCGACCGTGTCCAGTGCCTCATACTGCCATGCTCTAACGGCTGTACATTTTCTCCGGCCAAAAACTGCGGTAAATACTCCAAAAAATCCTCGTCATAATCAATCTTCACCGGAATGGCTTCACCCTTATCGCTGTTGAGATCGAAGATACGACGGCCGGCGTTTTTCTCGAATTTCACAAAAAACATATTTTCAACAGAGCCAGAGGCTCTTTTTATCTTTCGCAGAAGCTCCTGCGTTTCAAGATACCCTTCTGCATCTTCTCCTGCCGCGATGAAACCATTTATTTTCTCGGGGTCAATGACATCGGCAGAGAGTCTGAGCGCATTTAAAGCATCTATTGTCTTCTCCTGCTTAGTGTTGTTAAAATACAGACCAAATCCTATCCATCCTGTCACAACTATCAGGATCAATGATGTGGATATAACAATGGCTGTGGTTCTGCGGCCCATACTATGTCTGGTATCTTTTCCCCACACCTTGAGTTTCAGAATTTCATCCCTTGAAAGAGGTTCCTGTTTCCAGTTCCCTCTTTCCAGCCTGTGTAATTTGTTGTCCGGAATAAGAATCAAAAGCAGCCATGCAACGGCCGCAGAAAGACCTTTGTCCAGTATATTCCTCAGAAGCGTATATATATAGTAGGCCAAAAACAGATTGCCTCCAATTATCGAAGCAAAAAGCTCTGTCGTTTCCGAATTCTTGGCAACCTGAGCACCATCCAGAAGGTTCCAGTTGATAACAGCGCTTATACTTCCGGACACAAAGGCCACTATTAAAATGTACATAATAAAACTTGAGATTTTCTTTTGCGAGAATTTTCTGATATACCATACAGTAAATATAGCTATCAGAGCATTAAGAAAGCCAAAATACACAGCATTTTGGTCAAAGATGCCACATATGGCATTGGTCATAACAGCCGTTAAGATGCCGGGGAAAAGTCCGCCTACAGCAGCTACTGCTATTGTACCAATAGCATCGAGAAACAAAGGCATACCCATTTTGTCCATCAAAAAAGCAAGCATAACATTGATCATTATTCCGATCAATGAAAGCAAGATTCTGGTTTGAGCTCCGCCTTTTGTTGAGCTAGGGTATCTGTAATCAGCCATGATCCACCCTTCCAAAAATTATGCGATATTGCGCATGCCTATTATCATTTTACCACAACAAGCGCTTGAATTTTATCCCAGTCGAAGTTTCTTAATAGTTTTTCTATTTTTTTTACTTTTTCCAGGTCCATTGGTGGCAGCTTATATTCTTTTAACTCTGCGATCACCATTTCAACTGCATCGTAATCCATTTGAGGCACAAACTCAGCTATTGCTTTATAAGCATTTTCCAAATCACTGGCAGAAATGGCCGGTTTCTCATTATCGGTATCAGATCCGGACTCCCCAATGTGCTCTATAGGAGAAAGCTTATCCTTAAAGGAACCGCACATTGCCAAAAGCCCCGGCGTTTTCATGGTTATTTTTTCCCTGTCTCCTTCATCACCGGCTTTTTCCAGCTCCTCTGCCATTTCTGACAGTTCTTTTGCCCCAAGTATTCTGGCAGTACTTTTCAATGAATGTACTTTTATGGTATAGGATTGTATATCTCCACCATCCAGTGCATTCTTAATTTCCGCAATTCTTGCTTCAAGCGTATCAAAAAAAGTTTTAACAAACTTTACATATTGTTGAGGCATTCCGCAGTTGGTTATTCCTTCTGACGGATCAATGCCCTCCACTTCACTCATCCATTTTAATTCTTCAGGCAGTTCCATGGCTAAGTCCTTTCAATTTAAATCTTAGTACAAATATATGATAGAATAATTATATGAATAATGCCAATAAAACCAAAGAAAACAATCGCGAATCTATATTTCTGAATGAACACCTGTTGACGGCCGCATGTCTATTTGCAGTGATAACAAGCGTTATTTCACTTGTCTTCTTTCCTTCAGAGGGAGATTCCTTTACCAGGTTTGAGATTTTAGTGAAACTTGTAACCACCGTCGCCATGTTTTTTGCCTTCAGATACTATAACTGGGATGTAGCAAAAGGCCTTATGGGTGGCGTTTTATTCTGTCTCATGTATCAGGAAGCCTTTCTGGTTTTAGGAAAGCTTTGGGGAGAACAGGACTTTGACACGTATCTCACAGTGGGAGTCCAGGGAAGTCTGTATCTGGCGGCTGCCGGAATGTCTTTTCTCATGACTATCATAATCACCGTCAATCATTTTATCATCAACTATGCATTACATGGCAATCCTGAAAATGTAATCTTTAATCGCATGGCCATTTTATTTAAACTGGCGGTCTATGTGCTTTTACTGGCAACCAACAGCAAACTTGGATTCTCATCAGCAATGCTATGGAAAAACGCCCTCCAATATCTGACAGATATTGCCATTCTTCTTCTCCTTGTCAGCATCGAATCACAATTTGACTCCTTTAAGGTGCTTCGTCAGGAGCTTTTGAAATTCAAACGTGAACGGAGGAAAAAGAAATGAACACTCGCAAACGTCTGATAGGCATATGGCTTATGGCCATGGCTCTTCTTTCGCTTTGTGCATACACTGCTTTCTTCGTAGCCCAAATGTGGCTCAATGTTCTATATGTTATATATCTTTCGCTGGCAATCATGCAGGTTGCAGCTCTTATCATCTACCTGTGGGGGCCTCAGAAACTCCCTTTCAGACCATTAAGGATGCTATATCATGCTTTTTGTATCTCATCTTTTTTGGTTATACCATCATTTGTATTTATATTTATGGGTCTGATCTCACAGTATCATATCAAAATTCCTGAGAGTATTGATGCAGAGAAGATGCCTGTAGAAAGTATCCTCCCAAAAGACAAGACCACAATCTACAACACGGGGACAGTTTATATATTTTTCCCCGAATATTCAAGCGTAGAACTGGTGACAGGTGACCGCCCGTCAAAGTCTGATGATTCCATAACCTGGTGCTGCGGAGCTGCTTTCCAGCACGCTGTAAGCCTTGGGTTTTCCGAGGAAAATGTAGAAGGAGACCATGCAGTAAACGGAGCCTACTACACAAGTCCCTACACCAGGGATACCTTTGGTGCCTTTACTTTTGCAGACAAAAAATTTGCTTTTACCTTTGACAATGCCACAGATGCCATAAAAACTGCTGCAGAAGCCGGTGGAAGCGGCTTTATGCAGTTTGCGCTAATTGACAACAAAAAAACCGTTATGAACTTCGACAGACCCAGAGCGCGCTGCTACAGGACTCTTGCCGAGCTTAACGGTCATCTCTGTATTATAGATTCTGTTAATATGCTGCATTTTGACGAATTTCTCGCAGAGCTTGACAGACTGGGTGTTACAAATGCCCTCTATATGGATATGGGCGCAGGCTGGAACTACTCCTGGTATCGCAATGCATCAGACAAAGCGGTAACCCTCTTTGGACTTCCGGTCCCCTGGTCGCATAACTGGATAGTCTTTAGAAAATAAAACTCAGAATTCCAGTTCCTTTTTTCTGAATACAAGTATAGTTATTCCCAGCGAGCATAAAATATATACCGCTACTGCCAAAAGTGTAAATCCCATGCCTTCGGCATAATCTCCCATGACAAAATCAGAAAAAGCCGCAGATATCATCCCTGTAAGGTAATACTTTCCCAGTTCGAGCCTGCCAAAGTTACCTGTACTCAGTATAAGTGAAAGTGTAACAGGAATTATCGTCACAAAAGTCAGATATGCAAACATGCCTACGGCTGCATTTTCCGAGAGGAAGTAAAAAAAAGCCGCAAGGGTAACATAGGAGACAGTTTCGATAAATCCCAGCGTAAACAATATAACCAGAAAACGGTTTTCAAGAGGTGAGAACACTGCCCCCAGCAGTACCTTGAGCATCATCAGAAAAGCTACTGTCAAAAACTCCATCAAAAACGTCATCACACACAGATCCCCAAATTTCCCAAGCACAAATTTATCTCTGGAGATTCCGCGTCCTATTACTCCAATCATGACCATCGACTTGTACTCATCGGCATATATTCCAAGAAGAGTGGCAAAGCCAATAATTGATATGGAAAGCTTAAACCCTGTCTCTATGTTTGACAGCACAAAAAAATTCCTGTCAGGGCTTGTATCTATCCCTGTTAAGGTTGCCACTGCCGTAACCACATAACACAAAAGAAGCAGCACCCACGGAACAATTTTTGTGAGCACCCGATGCATATCAGCCTCTATCAGCCTTCTCACAGATCCATCTCCCTTCTGTCAAACGTGATTATGTTAACAGCAATAACCGCAGCAAGATATATAAGAGCCGGTATCAGCCCCAATCCAAACCCACCGTTTTGAAAATCAACAAACGAAGAGTCCAAAAGCCCCAGAAAACTAAAGTCATATACGGGAAATCCCGTGCTACTCTGTACAGCTCTTAAAACCGCTCCCCCAAAAGCCCCTGCAAAGAACAGAACAAGCATTCCTCCCACAGAACTCATGGTCAAAAAGAGAACCAGTGATGCAAGCGCCATTACGCCAACGCCTTTGATAACACAAAAGAAGCAGAACAGTAAAAAATAAGCATTCTGTTTTGGAGATACAGGGAGCTCCGCAAGGTAATTTATCAGCCGCGCATCATAA
Source organism: uncultured Butyrivibrio sp. (assembly GCA_946623755.1). Classification (GTDB taxonomy): domain Bacteria; phylum Bacillota; class Clostridia; order Lachnospirales; family Lachnospiraceae; genus Butyrivibrio. Next base: position 19,846 of record CAMORK010000014.1, read on the forward strand.
TACAGCACCAAATACGCTGCGCAATACAGCACGAATGCGTCCTTTAACTTGGTCCAGACTATTTTTTTGCGCTCCATCCCCATTCCTATAACGCTTATCATTATGCCACTTTTTATCTCGTCAGTGTAAACCGACAAAAAAATGGGGATGCTGATAAAAAGAAGACCAAAGTTACTGAACGTACTCTTGTAGAACTCGATCTGCTCGCCCGAGGTGTCCTTAGTGCCGTTTAAAAATAAATAAATAAAGATAAGGCTCACAACGACGTATAATCCGCGCTTTCCCGCTATTCTTTTAAGATCCGCACGCATTAATCTGTTCATTTGATAGAACCTCCCACCAGACGGAAATAAACATCCTCCAGTGATGACTTTTCCACAACTTCACGCATTATCTTTATCCCATTTTCCTCAAGGATCTTCTTGGCTCTTTCCACATCATCCACCGCAATCTCCACTGCAGGATGGTTCTCCTGAAGATCCTTCTGGGTTATCTCTTTTACTACCATCCCTTCATTAACGATTCCAAACCTATCGGCTGTATGCTCAAGCTCCCCAAGAATATGGGAAGATATGATCACTGTCATGCCGTATTCATCCCGCAGCCTTTTTACCAAACTGCGAATATCGGCTATTCCCTGCGGATCAAGGCCATTGGTGGGCTCATCAAGAATAAGAATATCCGGATTTCCAAGAATGGCATTGGCTATCCCCAGACGCTGCTGCATACCAAGAGAAAATGCCTTGACAGGCTTCTTGATTCCCTTTAGGCCCACAATCTCCAATACTCTTGCAATCTCCTGTTTTCGCTCTCTTCTTGGGATACCCTTTACAGTGGCAAAATACCTGAGGTTCTTTTCGGCGTTGAGATAGGTATAAAACCTGCATCCAACCAAAAAGCCTATCTTGCTTCTGTTCTTTAATAGTTCCTTTTTATTGGTGGAGCCTTCAATCGAAACACTCCCGGAGTTTACTTCGGACAGCCCCAGGATCATCTTAAATATGGTGGTCTTTCCTGCTCCGTTTCTTCCCACCAGACCATAGATATCTCCTTTATTGACCTGCATGTTGACGTCTTTTAAAACCTCATGCTTGCCATATGCCTTATACACGTTTTCCAGCCTGATAACTGCATCACTCATTCTTTGTCCCTCAATCTCACCAAACTGCAATCCTCTTTTCGGGATCCAGATACATTCCATCCCCCTCCTGTATCCCGTATATCTCATAGAACTCTTCAAATTGTTGCACGCCTACATTAATTCTGTAAAAACAAAGCGGGTGTATGTCTGACATAAAAAAGAATCTCTCTGTCTCCAGCGAATAGTTTGCTTTCCACAAGTCCGCATAGGACCTGAAGTAAAGATCATAATCAAAATCCGGATCCTTGGCCGCCAGATGCAGCGTTGATCTAAGCCCTCCCATATCAGCCGTGGCTTCTGTTGTAAGTTTCTGTCCGTTGTATGGCCCCGACCCGGGATAAGGCGATAACGACGAATAATACGCTGCCACTTTATCATTGAGATCGCTAAAGGCAATCTGATCCTCATAGGGCATCCATGAATTCGTCATGCCATCCTTATCATATAGAGCTCCGTTTCTGTCAAAACCGTGGGTGATCTCATGGCCGATTATCGTTCCAAGTCCCGCAAGCTTCTCCTCATATGACATATCCGGAGAATAACTGTTTGGCTCACATATTCCCGCACAGATAAATATACCGTTGGTAGAAGGGTCGTAAAAAGCATTCGTTTGTGTTGTGGAGGTCATTTGATCGATCGGGTCCCAATAGTCTCTTGAAAACTTCATTTCTGAGAGCTTCACCTTGTGATACATATCGTATCTCTTAGTGGCAAAATAAGCCTCCAAAAAGCTTCCACCCTCTTCCTTTGATGCAAAAGGAGCCACACTGTAATCAAGTACCTCAAAGCTCTGATAAGCAATATGTATCCTGATACTATCAAGCTTTTCAAGACATCTGTCTTTGCCCTCTTCCGAAAGCCATGACTCATTGGGAAAGATGTCCCTGTATGCATCAATGATATCGAGCGTTATTGATTTGAGCTCAGATATGGTAGTATCATCAAAATAGTTTTCCACATATGTCTTGTTAAGTGCCCCGAGCATGCTGGTAGTGCCGATATAGTAGGAAAATTGAAGCTCATCCTCCTTTTGCTGTTCGGACATTCCATAATCCATCGGCTTCTGTACTCTGGATATGGAAAACTCCGACATTTTATCTTCAGTAGTCCTGTCCAAAAACCGTGCACTTTGAAGACAGTAGTTAACGATCAGATAATCCTTTATATCTTCCAGATCGCTCTCTTTGCATAGCGAAGGCAGTCTGCTTGCCATGCGATCGGGAATTATAACAAAATCCGCATTTTGAAATCCCCATTTATTCAGCAGATCATTTAATGGAAAAGAACCGGCGATAGCACCTGCCTTTTCTCTGTCCACGGCAGACTTATCCGGATTCAGATACTTCGTTTCAGTACCGGAACGTGCTACTTTTTTCTCCCAGTTAAGGCATCTTCTGAAAATCTTCGTAGCATCTCTATCTGAATACCCCACCTGTTTAAGCATATAGAGAGCTTTACCCTCTACCCCTTCAAAATAGTCAAGGGCAGTCGAGCTTGAGAGCATATCATAATAAGTCACGCCCGTCTCATCCTTTAGCGACAGTGTCGGAGTTTCAATCAAAATAAGGTTTGTGTCGGGAAATTGTTCAGTATGATAGTAATCCAGTACAGTGACAGAAAAAGGAGCAAGACCAAGCGGATTCCTGTCAAGATCTCCAAAAAAGGCATACAGATCCTCCATGCTTCCTATGGATTCGATGTCTGCTATATAGGGTTTTAGCGGCTCAAGACCCTGGCTGTTCCTATACTCCCAATCCGATGAAAGAGCATAGTATTTCCGTAAAACTTCTGCCTCTTTGCCCTGTATTGACTCATCGGTAACTGCCTTTTTCATTTTCTCCAGTACTGCATCGGCAACTTCCTGCATGATCCCGGAGTAAGCATCACCAACATGAAGCTTCCACTGCTTATTAACTGCAGCAGCAAAGTCATCATTTATGCGATATTCATCATCAGGAGATATGGAATTTGAAAGATCTGAATCCACCCAGCCCTTATTTGAATCGGACAGTAGTGCCATCGCCCCGTTTGTGTCCGATCCATCTCCTGTACCTAAAGAACACGCGGTAATGGCAAATGCCATTACCGCTGCAATAATGACCGCTGCCGGTCGTCTATTCATAGATTCTGCTCCTCTCTGTCAGTATCCACCAATAATCCCACAATCTTACGTAGAATCATCACTTAACCTGGAACTGAGACATAAGGTTATGGAGCTGGTTAGACTGCTCTGAAAGTTCACTCGATACAGCGCTGGATTCCTCAGCGGTTGCCGAATTGTTCTGAATAACCTCAGATATCTGCTCTATACCCTGATTGATCTCTCTCATATTGGTTGCCTGATGCTGAGCCATGTCGCCGGAGGTTCTCATCATTTCTGCCAGTTCATTTACTGAATCGCCTATTTCATGCAGAGTGATCTGTGTTTCAGCAACAATCTCATTACCACTGTCGATTTCTGCCAGAGCAGAACTTACCAGCGCATGTGTGCGCTGTACGGCATCATTGGACTGCTGTGCAAGTGCCCCAATCTCCTGAGCCACAACAGCAAATCCCTTGCCGGTATCTCCTGCCCTTGCTGCTTCGATGGAAGCATTGAGAGCAAGCAGTTTGGTCTGAGAGGAAATGGCTTCGATACTGTTTGCAACCTCCTGTATCTCTTTGGAGGCAGTTGTAATCCTCTGCATAGCCTCTGTAACCTGATCCATCTTCTCAGCACCGTCTTTGGCTACCTTCTGTGCCTCAATTGACATCTGAACACCTCTTGCACAGTCAGCTGCCATCTTCTCAGTCTGCTCTGTTACAGTACTTACGGAAGCTGTGAGCTGTTCTACTGCAGCTGCCTGGTCTGTTGCACCCTCAGCCAGTTCATTGGCACCCTTTGACATATTGACAGCGCCTTCAGAAACTCTTGCTGAAGCAGCCTTAACGTCATTCATTGTGTTAGAGAGCTTATCTGTTATCGTGTTCATGGATTCACTGATAGGACCGAAGTTTCCATGATACAGATCCGGCGTGATAGTACCAACACTGAAATCGCCCTCTGAAATCTCATTGAGTGAATCTGAAATATCCTTAACAATATTCATGGAAGCACGGGTTGAATTTTCAAGATCTCTTGCAAGAACGTCGAACTCATCATTAGCATGATAGCCAATAGATACATTCAGATCTCCCCTTGCCATCTGCTCTGCAGCTTTTGCAACCTCATCAACCGGTGCTACAACGCATTTGGTCAGGGTAACCTGAGCATTTCTCATAAAAACGATCAGAAGAACTGTCATAATGATACTTATAACTATCATTACTACCATTATGACAATAGTTACATCATAAGAACTTGTCACTTCATCAGACACATGTGTCGTCATCTGTCTGGTATTTTCTACCGTTAACATAACTTCAGGGCGCAGTTCATCCCTCATAACAGCATAGATTTCATTGCCATTACTAAGGCTCCCATCCTCAAGTTCTTCGGATTCAGCATACAGCTCCGCAAGCTTGTCCGTGGTGGCTTCTATATTTTTAATGTTGGCCTCAAGAGACTTAATAATCTCTGTTTCACCACGATAGGCTTTAAGGTTCGCCAGATCCTCTTTCATGTTACCAAGCATAGTCTCATGAAACTCAACTATCTGTTCCTGTCTTGTCTCAGAAACATGGGTTGCCAAAGCCCACCATGCGGATTTGCCAAGATTCTGATTGTGTATTCGCAGCAGTCCCTGATAGGTGTTCTGGTTATAGTAGTTATTATAAAGCTTATGGTATCCTGACACCCCAACTGCTATTGATACAATGAGCAGGCAAAGAGCCAGCCCCAGATAAATGTATATACGCGTAAAAGTATGCGCAAACTTTTTTCCAACACTCATCTCCAGTAATTTGTTATCATCGAGTTTGACAAGATTCTTGATATTCATCCGCTGCCTCCTAAACTATAAATTCAATAACAAGTTAACGAAATTGTAATTCTATTATAGAATATTAGTTTCAAAAAATGATAAACTTAATGAATTGTTTATTCAAATTTTAGCGATTTAACGGAATTGACTTGTCAGGTTTATATAAGAATCAAAACTCCATCAGGTTCAAGTTTGCCATCCCTCCATTTTCTGGAGTAAACAATGTTCTCAAATCTGCTGATATCTATCTCTACAGCAGTTTCCTCACAGTTGAGATAAACCTGAAGGTTCTCTTTCTCCCCCAGCTTGATATATGAGATCACTCTCTTTTGCTCAATATCGTTGGGGAAATGGAAATTCCTGCTCTTGCACGACTGTAGTTTCTTTCGCATCTCTATCAGTCGTTTCATCTCTGTGATCTCGATATCTCTTTTACCCGAATCAATCTCATCCCAGGGCATGCATCGTCTGCAATCAGGATCATAGGACCCCTCCATAGCCACTTCTGTACCATAATAAATGCATGGACTTCCCGGCATAGTAAAAAGCACAGCAAGCTGCTGGTAAAAGATATCTATGTTGTTCCCTGCTTTATCCATAAGCCTGTTGGTGTCATGCGAATCCAAAAGATTAAACAAAACATCGTTAACCTGTGCATAGTACATGGTAAAGCACCTGTTTATGTCGTACTCAAAAGACTCGCGCCCTCTGTTCTTGTATACCCAGAAGTCAGAAATGGCCGTAGTAAGCGGATAATTCATGACAGAATCATACTCATCACCGCGAAGCCACGAAATTGAATCGTGCCAGATTTCACCAAGAAGATAGAAGTCATCCTTCATATGGCAGGTCATGTACCTCACAGCCTTAAGGAATGAATGTGAGACCTCATTTCCAACATCAAATCTCAGACCGTCTATATCAAAGGTCTCAATCCAGAACCTGATGATGTCCAAAAGATAGTCCTGAACCGCAGGGTTATTGGTGTTTAGCTTGGGCATGTACTCCGCAAAGGCAAAAGAGTAATACCAAGATCCCTGAGATAGGGCAATTTATCCCTAATTCCCCTGATATCTCCGCCATAGTAGTCCCTAAATCCAACTTCTCCTGTCTGCCAGGGCATAACACCCTCAGGATCAATGCTCTTATCGCCATTGCAGAATCTCTCGGGAAAGATCTGATACCACACTGTATCGTTGACCCATGCCGGCGTCTTGCAAACATCCGCAGAATTCATCCAGGGCATGATGAAGTATGAAAGAGTCTTGCCCTCAGTATTCATCTCCTCTTCGGTATAGAAACCATCCTCGAAGAAGTACATAACCTCATCGCCTGCATGTAGCTCAAAATAATACTTGCATCTCTTATATTCCGGGCGAAGTGTTGTTGTCCACCAGATATGATCCTTGAGCCTTTTCCTGTAGCAGATTTCTTCCCTCTTGCCGCTCCAGCGCTCCTTACCGCCCATTATTCCGGCGTCATACGGATCTCCGTAATAAATATAGACTTTTTCAACATCATATCCGGTTTTGATATTGATGATAAGCTGCTCCGAATCTAACGGATAGCAGTACTGTTCTGACATTCGATGGTAAATTGCACTTAAAAACATAGTGGTCTCCTTTCGGAAAACGTTTTCCGTAATAAGGACACTATATATCATTCTTTTTAAAAACGCAACATAATATTATATTGTTCCACCATATCCCCTTTCCTTAAACAGCTTCATCATCTCATTGGTAAGGCTGTATTCCATTGGCTGTAGCACTATTTCTTCAGGCGAGTTCCACTCAGCGTATTTAAGCTCCTGATCATCCATCTTGATAGTTGTATCGCCGGTAACATCACAGAAAAATCCCGCAAGTATATCACTTGCCATACCCCAGGGCTGCGACTTGTAGTACCTGATATTGGTGACATTAAGGCCCACTTCTTCCATGACTTCGCGCTTAACAGTCTCCTCCAGAGTCTCTCCGATCTCAGTAAAGCCCGCCACCAGCGCATTATGACCAAAGCCGGTTCGATATTTGGTAAGAATCAGTCTGTTACTCTCCTTATCGGTAACCCCAATGATAACTGCAGGATTTATCCTGGGATATATCTTATTGCCGCATTTAGGACACACTCTTGCTCGTTCAATCCTGTCATTAACGTTCTCACTTCCGCACTTGCCGCAGAAACGTGTAACGTCATACCATTCAGCAAGATGAAATGCTGTAAATGCAGCATACACATAATGTTTCGGGGAAAAGAGCCTGCTCCTGACCCTGGAGAAATCGACAAACGCAAAGCGCGATCCATCATATGACAGCTCTCCGGTATTTCCCAAAAACAGAAAGAACTTCTCATCTCCTATTCCAAATAAGTACACTAAATCTGATTCAGTGGTTACTTTGAGGTCAGAAATATGAGGATACGCTATTTCTCCCGTCTCATCATTAACGGCAAGCAAAAAGCTCTTTTCCGAATAGACCACAACCAAACTCTTATCATCAGACTTGATATCCGGATCATAGTGGTTATTCAGCTGCAGCGGATTTATATCCTGTATCATTCGTATACCTCTTTAGTCAAAATCAGCGTATTCATCGGAATCATCGTATTCTTCACAGCCGCGTTGTCTGCCCGGATCACCCGACTTCTTTTTCCTGATCAGGTGATAAATCTGGCGTCCGTGATGCAGCACAAACACTGCAGCCAGCAGGAATAAATGAGTATAGAAAACGCCTACTATATAATAGTTACGCTCAAGAAGATATCCGGCAGCAAAGCCAAAGAAGCTCATGCCTCCTGAGATTGTCAGGCCAAGCACCAGAAGCGGCGTTCTGACGATAGTTCTTTTCATGCAGTCAAGAAAGTCCAGGAAAGAAGCATCGAAATAGACAAAACGACCAACCATCAGTCCCAGATAATACATCATTACAGGGCTGTACTCACTCTCATCGCCGATAAAATTGAGATAAAGTAATACAACAATTGTATAGAACATACCGAGCATCCTGACAGATGCGATCTGGTCCCTGGAAAGTCCCTTGATAGGTATCAGAAATTTATCAAGAAGCGTATTCAAAACACAGGAGAGACAGATCATCAGAAGAAGTATAAAATCCTTCCAGTTCTCCCATCCGTACAGAAAAGTCCCCAGCATGCCTCCATGATTTGACCCGTGATAAAGGCTGTAAACATGGTTTAGCACAACATAAGCACACGCAAAAGACATCACTGAAGTAGCCGATATTATCAGCTCGTAAAAGTATTCGGACATTCTATAATAGTTGTCATTGCGACGCCTTTGTGCGCCTCGCCCCTTCCCGGGCTCAGCTATGCTGTTCCATGCCAGGATCAAAAGATTTCCGATCACTATGGCAAGTAGTGCCACCAGAAAAAAGATCAGTTTTTTAGGCCACGTAAAATCCGGATTGGTATAAGCTTCGATTGTCATTTCAATTCACGTCCTTTTATATTCAATATGCTCAGTCCATTACCTTCATGGGCTTAAATTTCAAATAATCTCCGGAAACCAGGCTGTACCTGACTCCGTCAACTTTGCCAAGCAGGCTGTCATGGAACCTTTCTTCTCCGTGACAATGGGCATAAATCACCTGCTCAACCCCATAGGCCTTAGCCATATAGGTGAACCGACTTGTCTTTTCCCCGATTCCGGTAGGCGGATAATGCAGAAACATCACAAATTTCTCATATCCGTCAGCTCTTGCTGCCTCAAAGGACTCCTTTAACCGCTTCGCCTCATGCTCTACCAGCATTGCTGCGTGTTCACGGGTATCAAGCCCCTCGTAACAATACCCCTTGGTGCCGACCAGTGCATAGTCACCGTAGGGGTAATAATTGTTCTGTAAAAAGAAAAGACGACCCTTGAACTTCTCATTGAGGCGGTTAGTCTTCTTGGCCTGCCAGAAGGTATCGTGATTCCCTCTGACAAGAACTTTCTTGCCGGGCAGATCCTCTATAAACTGAAGATCCAGCTGACAATCCTCGAGCTTTCTGCCCCAGCTGTGGTCGCCCACCAGCACCAGGGTGTCATCATCGGTTATTAGCTTATTACAGTTTTTTTCGATCTGCTTGTCGTGATTTCTCCAGACCTTGCCAAATATATCCATATTCTTGTCGGACTGGAATGAAAGATGCAGATCTCCCATGGCATATAAAGCCATTTGCTATCTCCTTTGTCAAAGTATCTTCTTGATCTTGAAAAAGATAAGACTTCCCACAACGATAAGGACGCTAAGTCCGATAACTATGGGATACCCCAGCTGTGATTCCAGCTCAGGCATGTATTTAAAGTTCATTCCGTACCACCCGACTATGAGGGTCAGAGGCATAAAAATTGTGGTAACCACGGTAAGCACTGTCATGATGCGGTTCTGACGCATATCGAGCTGAGACTGATACAGGTCATTTAACTGAATGGTGTAGTCACGAAGATGCGTTGCTGTATTATAGAGCCTGTCCACACGGCCGGAGAACATGCTAAAGTATCTTAGATTCTCCTCCTTGAAGAAGCCGTTCTCATTCTCCTCAAACTCCTTGGCAAGGTCCAAAAGCTGCTCATAATGGATCCGCAGGTCTCTTATATCGCCTCGAAGCTCGTTATTTCGCTGTATCTGCGCTTCCTCGGCATCATTCATGATCTGCTTCTCTATCCGGTCAAGCTCCAGCTCATATTTCTGCAAAATCTGAAGGTCGTTGTGGATTATAAGTTCCAGAAAGTCATACAAAAAGCGCTCAAGACATGGTTTTTTCCACTTCTTAAGTCTCTGTATCCTTCTTATAATATTGATCACAGTATCGCCCTGATCTATAAAGACAATTCCCGTCTCGTCAAGAACATATGAAAAACGCTGCAACTCTTCTGCGCCTGATGACTGGGTGGGAATCACAAAAGTTCCTGTCAGAGAATCGTAGTTAACTTCAGCCTTGGTAGTAAGGACCTCATCGTTGTTGAGATCGAAATCTATCCCCATATCGAAGTTTTCGTTCTCACTGGTCCACTGCTGGGGTGTAAGCACAGCAACATAAGGCGATGCAGCATCATGGCACTGTTCAGCACTGCATTCTTCCAGGATGTTTTTTATCAGAAAATACATACTTTTCCTCCCCTTTCATACACTTACTTTGTATCCTGATATCTGTAAACCCTGGCTTCATAGGGCTTGAGCCAGTCGTCCTTAAGGGGCTCGTCCGAATAGTTACAAAGAACCAGTTCTCCGGTTTTACCCTTGTAGGCATCAGGAATCCTCATTCTGTGCGGAAGCCTTGAAAACGAGCAGATAATGAGATATCTCTCGTCCCCCAGAACTCTTTCATATATATAAAGTTCCTTATGCTTTGGGAAGAACTCATTGTACTTGCCGTATATAAGCGTCTCGGAGCTCTTTCTGAGGGCGATGCAGCGTCTGTAGAAATTCAGGATGCTGTCATCGTCCTTTTCTTCTGCCGCCACATTGACTTTCTTATAGTTAGAATTAACAAAGAACCATGGTTCAGCAGTAGAGAAGCCTGCGTGCGCGCTGTCATCCCACTGCATGGGCGTCCTTGAGGAATCCCTGCTGGAAACATGGATCCTCTGTAATCTCTTTTCTACGCTTTCCCTTAAATGATAAGTGTTGTAATTAGTTTTGCTGGAAACATCAACATACTGATCTATGGAGGTCAGTCTGATGTTCATCATTCCAATCTCCTGCCCCTGGTAGATAAACGGGGTTCCCTGCTGGAAAAGATAACTCACAGCCAGCATGGTTCCGCTCTCACGCCAGTAATGTTCACTACCGTAACGGCTAATGATCCTCGGATGGTCATGATTCTCAATGTAAAGCGCATTCCACCCTTTCCCGTCCAGAGCTTTTTGCCACTTGGTAAAAGCTTTTTTTAGCTTAACAAGAGAAAAGGGCCTGTGTAAGTATTCTGTATAAAAGCAATCAGCCATCATATGGTCAAAAGAAAACATCATATCCAGAGATTTCGTAGATCCTGTCAAATAATTTAATGCAGATTTAACAGTTGTCATTGGACCTTCTCCCAGCTGGAAACAGTCGTACTCATCGCACACCTTACGAAACTCAGCCAAATATTCGTGGATATGCGGACCATCTTTATAATGGGACATTCCCTTAGCTGCAGGCAAAAAAGGCAGGCCGTTCGGAAGGCCCTCCCTCTTAGAAATAAAGTTGATGACATCCTCTCTGAAACCATCAACTCCCATATCAAGCCAGAATCTCATTATAGATTTGACTTCTTCCCTCACCTTGGGGTTATCCATATTAAGATCCGGCTGTTTCTTGGCAAAAATATGAAGATAGTACTGGCCTCTTACCTTGTCGTATTCCCAGGCTTCACCCTCAAACAAACTATCCCAGTTATTTGGCTTATCCCGCCAGATGTAATAATCGCTGTAAGGATTATCTTTTCCCTTACGGCTCTCTATAAACCATGGATGCTCATCAGAGGTATGATTTACCACCAGATCCATTATGACCTTCATTCCCAGTTCATGAGCTCTGTTTAAAACCTTTTTAAACTGATCAAGATCTCCGTACTCGGGATGGATATTCTTGTAATCGGAAATATCATAGCCAAAGTCCGCATTGGGAGAAGGATAGATTGGCGAAAACCAGATTCCGTCCACGCCAAGACTCTTTATATAATCGAGCTTTTCATATACCCCATACAGGTCTCCGATTCCATCTCCATTTCCATCTGCAAAGCTTCTTATCCATATCTGGTAAAAGCTCATACGCTTGTACCAGTCTCTATTCCTGACCTTTGACGATGAATCCATCGATTTTCTCCCTTATTTCATGCAACTCATCCTTGATTTCACTCTTTACATCATGAAGCCCATCCCTGACTTCTCTCATCTCGCCTCTGAACTCCTCGAAGTTCTCTCTCATGCCCTCCTGAATACTCCTTGAGGCGTTAAAGATCTCTCCTGTCCCGCTTATTATCTTAGATGCAGAATCAAGAAGCAGCTCTGTACCGGACCACTTCTTTCTGGGCAGCGTTCCATCCTTAAACATCTGCAGTATCTCATCATATCTGTTTCTGGCATCCTTTACACTCTCATCCCAGGAAATATAGATTTCATCCATGGCATTCTGACCAACCTGAGCAACATGCGATAAGTCTTTTGACACCTCTTCCAGCAATACTGCCATGGAATGCGAATTTTCTTCTATGATAAATCCGTTTCTGTCATGGGTAATTCCTTCAGCAGCACAGGAATCCTTGATAAGAACGCTCGCAAGGCCACACGCCGCAGCTTCTCTGACTACAATGCCGTTGGTATCATAGACAGATGGGAAAAGGAAGAGATCCGCTCTGGTATTCCATGCGCGAAGCTTGTCTCTGTCATGAACGGGTCCTGTAAAGATCACACTGTCTGAAATGCCATATTCCTTAACTTTTTGCTGCATTTCATCCGCATCAGCTCCGCCTCCAACAAATACCATGCGATATTTTATTCCTTTGTCTGAGAGTTCCTTCAGTGCATCAATAATGATTGGGATACCCTTATATTTCATGATTCTGCCCACAAAAAGAAATACCGGTACCCCTTCCGGAAGATCATAACCGGCAGTAGTCTCTATTACCAGAGCATCCGAAGTCTTACCTTTTTGGAAATCCACCCCGTTGGAAACAACGCGATATTCACCTTCATAACCCAGGGACTTTAGATTCTCGCCTGCACCTCTGGATACAACCCAGACTTCATCACAGGCAGATATATTGGCTACCATGGCTTTTATGGTCTCTTTCTTAAGGAACCCCTCGCCCACTGCCCTTGCGATATCCACATCAAACTTGGTATGATACGTAAATACAATCGGTACATCGAGCTCTTTTTGAAGGATCCTGGCCATGATCGTGGATGAAGCCGGGCAATGAGTATGAATTATCTCCGGCTTAAAATCTGCAAGCTGTCCGGTACCGCTTATGGAAAGCGGATTGCCGGTCCTATAGCCCTTTACCAGATCGGTAGTATCCACACTAGAATAGGCTACCACGTCATACGGGTAGCCACTGTAATCAACATCTGGATAGCGCGGAGTTCCGACGATGACCTTATCTCCGAGATTTTCAGTCATTATCCTCGCGTAATTCATAACAACATTTGCAACTCCGTCTATAACAGGCGGGAAGGAGTCATTTAAAAGACAAACTCTCACTTTATTTTCCCTCCAGATCAGCCACTCTCACAGGTTCTCCGTTAAGAAGGATATATCCCTTTGGAAGCTGGGACGCGTCAGCCATGGAAGTGTAATGATTCTTTTCATGTTTGTGAGGCATCGTTCCCGAATCATTTCTGGACGACTTTTTATTATAGGTCTCGTACACATTAGCCGGCTTGTGCTGATGAGGCATTGCCCCGGAGTTATTTGTGTTTATCTTATTAATCTTATTTTTTCTGCTGATGATCACAATTGTAATGATCACTACAATGACTACACTCAGCAAGTCTTCCATATCTGCTCCTCCCGTCGATATCCCATATCGGCGCCCCGTTCGTTATTTCATTGCGTCCTCTTCAAGGTCGTAGCTTATCTCATCAAGTTCTGCATGGTAGAACTCCGACCAGCTGTACTGGTTCATGTAATCGCCCATGTACTTGTATTTGGAATCATTCCCATTGTCCAGCCAGTCATAGAGGTCACACTCTATCCTGTCTTTGGCAATAGCCATGCTCCCTCGCTGTTTTAGAAGGATTCCATCCAGCTTCAGTTTATTAAACGTATTCTGGAGATCCTGTCTTAAATTACACAGATATGAAAGCTTCTTTTCCGGATCGCCATCATCTTCCCACAAGGAAGCAATGATCTCACCGTTTGTAGTCTGGGCTCCTCTGTTGTTGATAAGAAGAGCAACGATTTCTTTGGTCCTCTTATACTTAAATTCCACTGGCTGCCCATCGACAAAAAGCTCAAAGTTTCCAAAGGTCTGAGCAAATACTCTCTTAATCTTTTTACGCATCTCAGGATATCTGAGTGAATCAAGCTCATTCTGAACTTCCTTGTCATTTCCGGGCTTTTTCAAATATCCGCTGGCATGAAGTTTCATGGCTTCATACGCATAATCGGTATCCTCAGTAAGATATATAAGGTTTACGTATGGATTCAGCTCTTTTAAATACCTTCCCAGATCAATACCCGAAAGTTCGGGCATTTCCACATCAAGAAAAGCCACATCTATTTCTTCTTCACGGGCTTTAGCCAAAGCTGAAAGAGATTCTTCGAAGAAATAACATGTAGCATCAGGTAATGTCTTTTGCAAAATACCTTTTATTTTTTTTAAGGAGGCGCTGTCGTCGTCTACTGCCAGTATTGTCACTGTTCACCTCCTGCTGTAGGTAAAGTAATGGATTTAACCTTCTGATTTTGTCTCTGCTCTGCTGTCATGTGCAGTGGATCAGCTTCTCCTACCACCAGAGTATCTCCATCATTCAGGGCAGCATCATGAAGCGGGCCACAATTCATGTCGGCCAGCACCAGAGCTGCAAATCTGTCATAATTATCATCATCTATAACAGGAAAATGGTACTTCATGCGATACCAGTGCTCCGGGTCATACCCCGTCCCTCCGATATATAGCCTGTCAGCGGTATCTGCGACCTCATCCACCCCCGCTTTATCGCCGGGCTCAAGTCCTGCTTCTTCACAAAAAAGAACACCATAAGCCTTCAGGATTCTGTCCCTTACGGTCTCATCGCTTCCGCTCTTATTCTTCCTTCCGGTCGGAGTATCCATGACTTGATAAAAGAAGTCCTGAGCCTCTTCACTATCATCGAAGTGCACGATTGCATCAAAAAACTGCTTAGGATCGATGTCTTTTGCAATTGATGCCATTTATATCCCCCCTTCTATGCCCACGAATACCCCATGCTGAAGATGTTCTTGCCATCTTTACGTTCATAGCTTGTCTTATCCATGCTTTTTTTCACGATAAAAATACCCAGGCCGCCGATTTCTCTTTCCTCCGCGGACAAGGTTACATCCGGATCCTCTTTAGCCAAAGGATTATAAGGAATACCCTCATCAATAAAAGTAATTGTTACATAGCTGTTGGCAGGGTCAGTATCCACCTCAATCCTGCAGCTTCCGCTCTTATCCTCATAGGCATAGCTGGCTACATTGACGAAGATTTCCTCTACGGCAACATCAATCTGCATCTGTCCTTTCATGGAACATTCAGCTTTTTCGAGTTCTTCATCAATAACGGAAAGAAGCTGAGGCAGATTTTCAACTTTTGCATCCAATACTATTTCTCTCATATTCTTATCCTATAAGAAATAGGCAAAAGGCATAGTAATGCCTTTTGCCTGTACTATATGCAACAATTCATTCGATTGTGAGAATGTCTACGAAACCTGTTACTTCAAAGATCTCGTTAATCTCCTCGCTAACGTTCCTGATCACCATACTTCCCTGCTTATTCATGACCTTCTGAGCTGAAAGCAGCACTCTGAGTCCTGCGGAAGAAATGTACTCAAGTTTTGTGAAATCAAACTCCAGCTTCTCAACCCCATCGAGGCTACCCTTAAGCTCATCATCAAGCTGAGGCGCGGTTGTAGTGTCGAGTCTTCCTGCTAATGAAATAGTAAGATCTTTCCCATTTGCTACTTTGTTAATTGTCATTGTGCTATTTCTCCTCTCTCTTTGCACTCAAGAATTGAGTCCGTATACCATTGTAATATCTATTCTATCACCTTTTACCCCAACAAGAACATCCTTGGCCAGGCTGGCAACGATAGACTTTTCAAGTTCATCCCATGCCTCTTGCGCACTGGGATCTGTTCCCTGTTCATTTCCAAGAGATTCTCTGTAATCACTCAGGGACCACATGATTCCGGGATCTGAACTTCCTTCCATTATACCGTAAATTCCCATAGAACCAAAGCTTACATATCCGGTTCCATACTGCTGCTGCAGCTTCATAACCTCAGAATAATTGAGAAGTCCGTTTTCAACAACATCACTGACTTTACTCATAAAGCCCTTAACGGCGCTATTGCCTTTATCTGTTGATACTGTCAAAAGATCTTTCTTCTTGGCTGCATCCATCAAAGTCTTTGCAGTAAGCTTAAGACAGCATACATTCTTGTATTTCTCAAGCCATATCTCTGCACGGAAGTCAGCAGTCATAGCCTTGAGCATTCCGATAGTCTCTTCAAACAGCAGCTTCAAATGAATTGCATCCTTGGCAGAGACATCCAGCTCCTCAATCAGTTCATCAGCTCTGGCATAAATTTTGCCTTCATCGATCTTGGAACTGTCAACAAACGTGAAGTCACTCTTTGCAACAGGAACTCTTGAACCGATAGCTCCGAGAGCTTCAGAGAAGTCCTTGGTAACTACCATTTTAATATCATCTTTACCTACACCAACTTCAATATCATCAGCCAGATTAGCAACCAGCGATCTCTCCAGGTCATCCCACGCTTCCTGGGAATACTTGTCCTCTTCCTTTCGGCGTCTTAATTCCTCCTGATATTCCTTAAGGGACCACTTGCTTGTGCCCGGAGCATCCATTACGAACAGCGATCTCAGCTTTCCGAAGAATCCCTGCTCTACGCTGTTTTCTCCGGTTGTTGATACAGAGATCAGTTCATCCTCTCTGGTCTTGTCCATATGATTCTCGGCTGTCAGATATATCTTGGTAACCCTTGAATTACCTTCAAGCCAAAAATTCATAATTCCATATCCGATTATTGATTTTGCCAGACGAAGAACTTCTTCTGAGAGAAGTCTTAGCCTTAAGGCATCTTTGCCTTTGATCGCCGTATCAAAGATGTAGTTCTCAACTACTTCCTGAGCCACGTCCATCTTGGATTCGAGATTGGCAATCTTAATGTGCTCTGATTGAACGAAACGCATTTCCCCCTCCTCGTTGTGCAGAAACTTTCTTACTATAAATTGTACATCTCTTTTTGCAATTCTTCCACATCAAATCATCCTCTTCTGGCTCTTCTCTTATATTTAACAAGATTTACGAAGCATATTACTGCCAGGATAAATGAAAGGAATGCAATTATAACCACTCTGAGTACAAGCTTGTTCACATTTACCGCTTCATAAGCGATGGCATATTCTGAGAATCTGTCGGTCCTGAATGTAACTGTATTGGGATCATTTCCTATGTCCTCAAGAACATCAACCACACCGTTATGATTTCTTATAACAAAGAACTTCCTGCCATCCTTCCTGTATTTCTCAGGGATAGGCACAACTACTTCCAGTTCCGCAGAAGTATTGTTGATAACAGATGTTGTCCCATTGCTGGTCTTCATAATAAGGAAGTCAAAGTAGCTTACAGGCCTATATCCGATCTTTTTCTGCATCTGCTCCTTTATTCCGGCATCGACAGTCTCTGTGTTTTCTGTGATGTCAATATTGAAAGAAACAGGTGTCCCGGTCAGAACCTGATATTTTTCTTCCGATGTGAGGGTTTCAGCTATAACATCTTCAAAGTTAATGAGCGTGGGCTGAGAGTAGTAAAGCTGTACTGCCGTCTCCTGCTGGTCTTCGGCATAAGTATTGTTTACCGTTATCTGAAGAGTACCATCCTCAAACGCCTCTCTGAGCATTGGAAGAACAGCATCATCTTCAATAAGTATTCTTAGCGTAGTCTCATCAATATTGTGTTTTGCCATCACGCTGCCGGCCATAACTGCAGTTGGTTCCTCTGTAGTCTCCGGTTCTACCGCCTCAGTATAGACATCCTCTGCATACTGCTCTTCATCCAGAACTTCAACCTTCTCCGGAACTGCCTCGTCAACTACCTTCTGCTCAGCTACAGCTCCCTCTGCAGCGGTCTTCTCGTTATATTCAGTCTTTTCCTTTTCTGCAGCCTGAGCTTTCTGATTGTCGGAATTCTTTTTGGTGGTTGTCCCTGCAGTATTTGATTTCTTCGGCGCCTCCGGAATCTTCTCAAAACTTGCGGTAATACTGTGTCCGCCTTTTATATTGTTGAAGGTGTAGCTGGAAACAGCTCCAATATTTTTACCATCCACTGTTACAGCTGTGATCCTGTAGCCACTCTGAGCCATAATGCTGTAGGTTACACTGCTTCCCTCGGGAATATCAAAATCACCGCTTGGAGATATTATTCCACCGGTATTGGTAATACCTGCTGTGACTCTGTATGTTGGAGTGTTTTTCTTCATAAAGTTGGCAACAACATTAACGTCGCTTTTAATATGTTCAATTGTATAATTATTGTCTCTTGAAACCGTCTGGCTGTTAATGGTCCATCCTGTAAATTCATATCCGTCATACGCCTGGGCACGAAGCACTACTTTATCGCCCTTATTGTATGTGCCGGCTCCTTCATATTTACCGGTATCCTGAGGATAAACAGATACATTCACCGTACATCTGTCTCTGTTAAAAACAGCTGTTATGTTTCTATCTGTTGTAATATTGTTAAGCTCTATGGAAGGAGCATCGCTTATGGTCTTGTTATCCTCAACAAAACCTGCAAAGCTGTATCCGTCATTTGCTTTTGCGGTAATAGTCATCTTTCCGCCATACGGTACACTCTGACTGCCTGTTACAGATCCACCGTCACCGTTATTTACGCTTGTTCTTACATAACAGGATTGTCTTTCAAATTTTGCTACAAAGGTATGATCCTCAGTTACATTATTGATCGGAGTCTGCCCTGAGTTTGAGATTAGTGTGTCTCCTTCGTACCAGCCGGTAAATACGTAATTGTTATTAGGCGATGCTGAAATAGTGCAGCTTCCGCCATCTCTTACCACTCCGCCTCCGGCAATCGCTCCGCCTTCAGCCGGCTCGGCTTTTACGCTGATGACATGATCAACAGCCACCACTGTGATCACGCCTCTGTTTGCTATTGAAGGATCCTGTATCGAAGTTGCCACCACTGCAAATGTCGTTGCTGTCTCGTTAGGACTTACCGTGACTGTTCCGTTCCCGTCAACCGTTGTGCCTGTACTCTGATTTCCTGCAAGTGACCATGTAACAGTCGGATCATAATCATTTACGCCATTTACATTAGCATCAAAATCAAAGCTTTTCCCAATCGGTATTGTTGCTGATGAAGGTATAACATTAACAGATGTGATATACGGTGCGTTATCTACAACGGTAACCGATATGTCTACAGTTGCAGTATGATGCCTTCTGTAATCGTTTTCCGAAAAGAATGTATATCTTGCCTGATATGTACCGGGTTCAAGGTCTTCATACGGAGCCACCGAAAACAGTATCGACTCCTGAGGTCCAATATAATTGTCCTCAGCCAAGTATCCCACATCAAATGCTGTATAGGGATCAATCTCTTCCCAGGTAAGAGGGAAAGTGGTGGTTCCTATATTCACAATTGAAAACTGCTTGGCATAGACTACATCACCGGCATTTACTTTTCCGAAATTGATCGTTGGAGTATAGCAGGCCAGATTATAATCAAAAGGGTCCGACTCGGGATCAGGCTCGGGCTGCGGATCAGGCTCGGGCTGCAGATCAGGTCCGGGGTTCGGCTCGGGATCAGGCTCAGGATTAGAAATGTCCAATACATTATTGGTATCCGGATATTCCTCCGCATAGGCGTGGATAATCTGAATTGCTGTTGCACTTGTAAGCACAAAGCAGATCGCAAGGAGCACCGCGCAAATCCTTAGGACAACCTCTCTCTTTTTCATAATTCTCACCTCTTCTTTCAGCATATATCTTTACAGTTCACTTTATTCTACTAAAACTTTTATCACAGAAATATCACTCAAAATGTGATAAGATTATTGAAAAAAGATCTATCGGAGTCAGACATATGTATATAAGTGTTAATAAACACATTCTATCAAGAGCGATCATGTCCGTGGCCATTGTTAAGCTGATTGCAGCTGTACTGGAAGGTGTTGTACGTTTCTTTCTTGAAAAGAACAATAGCTCAAGCCCTGATATGCTGGACATCATGCTATGGCATTCCCAGCTCATCATATCCCTTCTGCAAATTGCAATAACGGCCGTTATTTTCTTTGTGACCTGGAAAAGACTCAACCACTATGTAAGCGTCATTCCCCCGGAGGATCGCAAGAGTATGGGAGATCTTCAGAAGGAATACTTTGGTGAAAACATCGCTTCCCTTTCCGTGTCATCAGTAAACAGGCTTCTTCAGCTTTGGGCTGTGATCTTTGTCGCTGCGGAACTCACTTATCTTTTCACCTCCATAATGTACAGAAGATTCATAGGAATACTTATGGATGCACTTTCCAACGGAGAGGCTATGACCGACGGAACATTTATCATGCTCTACAACATGACCCACGGCTTTAAATATCTTGAAATCCTATCAGCTATACTGCTTGGCGTTGTAATGACAGGTATTTTTTTAAATGACCGCTATATCAAACTCGGATCATTGGCTATACTGCTTCTGTTTTTGATTTCATTCGGAGCTATCCAGATGCAGACCGTAAATCTGATGGGAAGAGAAATCGGTATTGTCTGGACGTCTCTTATCTATCATATTACTGAAACCCTTGGTCTGGCTCTGCTGTCTCTTTATCTATCCGTCAGATATAAAGGGCTTTGATCGGTACGCTTCTTTTCCAGATGTTTTATCTGAAAATGGGACCTTATCATATTAAAAAGAAGTATTGTGATTGTCAGATCAAGGATAAAAGAGGCTATAGTTGTATCCCAAATAGCATCCCATGAGGATATAACACTTTTCCAAAGATAGTACCATACGTTTATCGCGTTAAAGATCATCAGGATCATGGCCAATATGAGATACCCCTTTTTACGACTTCCCCGGCTCTCCCTTATGGCACCCATGCCCACATAAACATGTGCCCACAGGACAACCAAAGCGAACACAAAAACAAGAAGCAGATACATCATATCCCCAGTAAAAGCGCTCATAATGACCTTGATAACAGACCATATTCCGAAAAGAATGTAACCAACCCCTGTAGTATATAATTCATTTATGCAACGCCTGTACTTTACTGCAGACTCACTGTTATCAGCAACTATCAAAGTTTTCTCCCATAAACGCATTGTTTTACTAAGATTTTATCATAATTACGCCTTTGTACAGCCAGTTTATAGTAAATTAAGAAATGGACGCCCCTAAACATCATCATTCAAGGTCGTCCATTATTCTTTCTGCTGCTCTGCGCCTGGATATTCCTTCGTTCATGGCGCAGCTTCCTATGAACCTGTGCGCTTCATCCTCAGTCATGGCTTTCTTTTCGATTAAAAGAACCTTTGCACGGCTTATTATCTTAACTTCCTCCAGCTTTTCTTTTGCCAGGGAAATTTCTTTTGAAAGCTTCTGTATCTTATTCTGTACAAATATAAGGTATCTGATCGACTTATTTAAAAGCCCTCTCTGAAACGGCTTCTGAATAGCTAAAACCCCTAAATCTGTGACTCTGTCAAGCACATCCCCATATATATCCGGGGTGGTTACGATCAGTACGCTGATGTTGGAATCCTCTGCAATGTCCAACGCCAGATCAATTCCTGAGTCATCCGGAAGAGGCGCATTGATCACAACAATATCATAGTACCTTTCCAAGATGCTTCTCCTGGCCGAACTCGCGCTTCTAAGGAAGTCAATCGTCATAAAATCTCCTTCAGGAAGCGACCTCTTAACCACCGGGTCGAATTGCTCCGATCCGGATACTACCAGCAGGGAGTGCTGAAAGTCATCCTTTCTTGGCATGGCAATCCTCCAATCAATGACCCATATATGCTCCTATGAGATCCTCAGGTACAAACTCTTTTACAAAGCTGCTCTCAAGAGCCAACGCCTCTGCTTCTTTCTTGGACTTCGGTAAAAGAATGGCATCCAGATTTGTCTTCTCAGAAAGCACCATACGATTGTTGATCCCGTACAGTCCCGCCCTGATGAGCAGTGCATAGACAAGATAAGGGTTACTGAGAGCATCAGGGGAACGAAGCTCAACGTGTGTCCTGCCCTTGTATGTCTCAACAAACATAAGCTCGGATTCTCCCGCATCCGACCAGTTAACTTTATCCGGTGCCAGGTTATTGCCAAGTCTGGCATAGGATTCAGTACTGGGATTCATGAAAAGAGTGATTTCCCTTATCTTTTCCATGATTCCTGCCGCCGCGAAGCCTGCCACATCATTGCCGTCCTTGTCATCCGCATAGATATTGATGTGATAGCCGTTTCCGGGTTTGCCGGGAAGAGGAACAGGAGAAAAATCCGAGACCAGACCGTATCTGTCAGCTATGGTACTTACAACCATCTTGAAGGTGGTCATCTGATCAGCAGCCTTTAAAGGTTTTCCGTAGTGAAAATCAATCTCGTTCTGTCCGGGGCCATGCTCGTGATGACTTCTCTCGGGAGTCAGCCCCATTTTTTCTATTGTAAGACAGATCTCACGTCTTACATTCTCGCACCTGTCAGCCGGTGCGATATCCATATAACCTGCAGTATCATAAGGGATCTTGGTAGGATTTCCGGATTCATCCTTGTTAAAGAGATAAAACTCCGTCTCAGAGCCGAACCTGAATTCAATCCCTTCTTTTTTGGCCTCTTCCACTGCCTTTTTTAGTACATTCCTTGTGGATGAAAGTATTTCCTGCCCGTCTGCACTGTAAACATCACAGAACATGCGTAGTACTCTTCCGCTGTCCGGCCTCCACGGAAGAACAGCCAGCGTTGAAGGATCCGGCCTTAAATACAGCTTGGCGTACTGGCTGCCCCTGAATCCGGCAATCTCCTTTGCACTTATGGGAGCTCCGTCCTCAAAGGCCTTTTTCAGCTCCCCCGGCATGACCGAAATGTTTTTTTGCACACCAAAAGCATCACAAAATGCAAGCCTGATAAACTTGGCATCTTCCTCTTCAACGTATTTAAGAACTTCTTCAACTGTGTACTGCATGAGTCCTCCTTAAAGCTTTTTAATTCTCTCTATTGCTTCTAAAGTGTTTTCTCTGTTGCCAAAGGCTGTGAGCCTGAAATAATGCTCACCGTGTGGGCCAAATCCCGATCCGGGTGTTCCGACAACATTTGCCCCGGTAAGAAGATAGTCAAAGAATTCCCAGCTGGTCATTTTGTCAGGAGTGTGAAGCCAGATATATGGCGCATTTACACCGCCTGATACATCATATCCGGCAGCTTTAAGCCCATCGTAGATATATCTTGCATTTTCCATATAATATGCAATCTGGGATTTGATCTGCTTTCTTCCTTCTTCTGAATATACAGCCTCTCCGGCCTTTTGTACAATATAAGGAGCTCCGTTATACTTGGTTCCGTGTCTTCTTGCCCATAGACTCCATAAACCGACACCTCCGGCCTCAAGTTCCTTGGGAATAACGGTAAATCCAAGTCTTAACCCCGTGAATCCTGCTGTCTTGGAAAAAGACCTGAACTCGATGGCACAGGTTTTAGCCCCATCGCATTCATATATGCTGTGGGGAACGTCATCCTCTGAAATATATGCTTCATAAGCAGCATCGTACAGAATGATGGCCTTATTCTTATTTGCATAGTCAACCCAGACCTGAAGCTGATCTTTTTTGATCACGGCTCCCGTGGGGTTATTGGGGAAGCACAGATAGATCAGGTCCGGAGTCTCTTTAGGTAATTCCGGAACGAAGTCATTATCAGCCGTGCATGGCATGTAAATAACATCCTTGTAGCTCTGTGCGATCTCATCATAGATTCCGGTTCTGCCTGCCATGACATTGGAGTCCACATAAACGGGATAAACCGGATCACAGACAGCAACTTTATTATCGAGGCTAAAGATCTCCTGAATATTGGAGCAGTCGCACTTTGCTCCGTCCGATACAAAAATCTCATCGGGGGAGATGTCGCATCCCCTTTGTTTAAAATCCATCTCGGAAATCTTTTCACGAAGGAAGCTGTATCCAAGATCAGGGGCGTAGCCCTTGAAAGTGTCGGCGCTTCCCATCTCATCAACAGCACTGTGAAGAGCATCTGTTATAGCCGGAGCGATAGGCAAAGTCACATCTCCGATTCCAAGTCTGATGATCTTTGCATCCGGGTTTTTCTCCTGATACTCTTTAACCTTTTTTCCGATGGTGGAAAAGAGATAATTCCCCGGTAATTTTAAGTAGTTTTCATTTGCTTTTACCATTGTATTTCTCTCCAATCAAAGATTTGTATATCCCATGAGATACTGATCTACCTCTTTTGCGCATTCTCTGCCTTCGGAAATAGCCCATACTACAAGAGACTGTCCTCTGTGCATATCTCCTGCGGAAAAGACCTTGCTATCTCCGATACGATAACTCTCTTTTCCGGTAACTACCGTACCTCGCTGACTAAGCTCAAGGCCAAAGTCTTCAGCCACATAGTTCTCACATCCGATAAATCCGGCAGCAATCAGAAGAAGGTCGCACTTAAGAATCTTTTCCGTGCCCTTAACCTCGCAGAGCTTGCCATCCCTGAATTTAACCTGTACGGTCGTGGCCTGCCTGATATGGCCTCTCTTATCGGTCTTAACACTCTTTACAGTAGTCTCAAAAACCCTTGGATCCTCTCCGTAAAGATAAATGGCTTCTTCATGGCCGTAATCTGTCTTAAGGACCTTGGGCCACTCCGGCCATGGATTGCTGTCAAGTCGCTCTACAGGCGGCTTAGGCATCATCTCAATCGCTGTAACACTCTTTGCCCCGTGCCTTATGACCGTTCCTATGCAGTCATTGCCGGTATCGCCACCACCTACAATAATAACATTCCTGCCCTCTGCATCAATATATCCTTTTTGTGTTTTAAGAGCTGCCACAGATCTGTCATCTGCCTTCAAAAGAGCCTTTGTATTCATTGTAAGGAAATCAACGGCATTGTAAACACCTTTTATCTTCTGCGGATCAGCAACTGCAAGGGGTCTCGCTTTCTTTGCTCCGCAGCACAGAACCACTGCATCAAATTCGTCCAAAATCTCTTTCGAGTGCATGTCCTCACCGATATTCACACCGGTATGGAATACTACACCTTCCTGCTCCATAAGAGTTTTCCTTCTGAGGACTACACTCTTATCAAGCTTCATGTTAGGAATACCATACATTAAGAGTCCGCCGATCTCGTCTTCCCTCTCAAATACTTCTACGCTGTGCCCTCTGTGATTGAGCTCATCGGCAACAGCAAGTCCCGAAGGTCCGCTGCCCACAACAGCAACCTTCTTACCGCTTCTGATCTGAGGAATAACCGGTGTTATGTATCCCTTTTCAAAGGCATTCTCAATCAGATAGAGTTCATTGTCATGAACAGTTACAGAATCTCCGTTCTGCCCACACATGCAGGCCTTTTCGCAAAGAGCCGGGCATACCCTTCCGGTAAATTCCGGAAAATTGCTGGTCTTATGAAGTCTTGCAAAAGCATGCTTATCATGTCCTCTGTAGATTTCATCATTCCATTCGGGGATCAGGTTGTGAAGAGGACATCCCGTCACCATGCCACCAAGATTCATGGCAGACTGACAAAACGGAACTCCGCAGTTCATACATCTTGATGCCTGCTTGCGCCTCTCCTCCGAATCCAGCGGAATATGGAACTCCTCAAAATTCTCTATTCTGTCTTTTGGCGGAACATCCCTGTTATTTGTCCTGTTATATTCAAGAAATCCTGTTTCTTTTCCCATCTTAGTATCTCTCCGTTCTTAATAACATGTGTTATGCCAATTCCTTGAAAGCCTCTAATACTGCTGTGTCGTGGTCAATTCCCTGTTCCTCGAACTTACTGATTGCCGACAGCATCTTGTGATAATCATTGGGTACTATCTTCTTGAAATCAGGGATATATTTATCAAAGTTTTCCAGGATCTCTTTTCCGAATTGTGAACCTGTTTCTTTTACATAGTCCTCAAGTATTCCCTGAAGCTCAGCGATATCGTACTTCTCGGTGAGTTCCGTAAGGCTGGCCATATCCTTGTTCATACGAAGGTATAATGTGTGCTCTCTGTCCAGAACATAGGCGATTCCTCCGCTCATTCCGGCCGCAAAGTTCTTTCCGGTCATGCCAAGGATTACCGCTCTTCCGCCTGTCATATACTCAAGGCCATGGTCTCCGCAGCCTTCTGATACAGCAAGCGCTCCGGAATTTCTTACGCAGAATCTTTCACCTGCAATTCCGCAGACATAGGCTTTTCCTGCTGTTGCACCATAGAGAGCAACATTACCGATGATGATGTTCTCATGGGCTTTGTAAGTAGCTTCCTTGGGCGGTGCTACAATTACCTTGCCTCCCGATAATCCCTTTCCAAATCCATCATTGGCATCACCTGACAGGCGAAGTGTTACACCCTTTGGAAGAAATGCTCCAAAGGACTGGCCACCGCCACCTGTTGCTTCAACCACGATGGAATCATCCGGAAGTGTATCCGTAAAATCATTTGTGACCCTGCTACCAAGAAGTGTTCCAAAGCTTCTGTCCGTGCTGGACACATCGACCTTCACACACATCTTTGAAGCCGGTTTTTTCTTAAACTTCTCGTAGGCCGGTAAAAGAACTTTATGATCCAGTGTCTTTTCCAGCTCAAAATCATATGCATCTTTAGGATCAAAATGGTTTTTTTCATTTTGCGCAAAGCTCGTGTCAAGGATTCTCGAAAGATCTGCAGCATCCTTGCAACGGGCATTTGGAATTGTCCTCATCTTAAGACAGTCGGTTCTTCCCACCATCTCTTCTACAGTCCTGAATCCGAGTTCACTCATGATCTCGCGAAGCTGCCTTGCTACAAAGAGCATGAAGTTCATGACATGCTCGGGCTTACCTTTAAATCTCTTTCTGAGCTCCTCATTCTGAGTCGCGATTCCTACAGGACATGTATCCTTTGAACACACGCGCATCATCATGCAGCCCATGCATACAAGGGGTGCCGTGGCAAATCCAAATTCCTCAGCTCCCAGAAGTGCTGCTATAGCAACGTCGCGTCCAGTCATAAGTTTGCCGTCAGTCTCAAGAACAACGCGGCTTCGAAGGCCATTCTGCAGCAGAGACTGATGTGCCTCGCTTACTCCAAGCTCCCATGGAAGTCCTGCATGGTGAACCGAAGACGAAGGCGCCGCACCTGTTCCTCCGTCATATCCTGAGATCAGGATTACCTGGGCTCCTGCCTTGGCCACACCTGAAGCAATGGTGCCAACTCCCGCCTCAGAAACGAGCTTTACAGATATCCTTGCCTTGTCATTGGCATTCTTAAGGTCATAAATGAGCTGTGCCAGGTCTTCTATAGAGTAGATGTCATGGTGCGGAGGAGGTGATATAAGTGCTACCCCGGGAGTTGAAAAACGTGTGCTTGCAACCCACGGATAAACCTTTTTGCCCGGAAGGTGTCCGCCTTCACCCGGCTTTGCACCCTGTGCCATCTTGATCTGTATCTCTTTTGCACTCTGAAGATATCTGCTGGTGACGCCAAACCTGCCCGAAGCAACCTGCTTAACCGCACTGTTGCGTTCCGTTCCGAATCTGGCAATATCCTCACCGCCTTCACCGGTGTTACTCTTTCCGCCAAGCCTGTTCATGGCCGTAGCCAGAGTCTCATGAGCCTCCTTGGAAAGTGATCCGTAGGACATCGCTCCTGTCTGGAAGCGCTTTACAATCTCTTCTACAGGCTCTACTTCGCTTAAAGGTACCTTTTCGCCTGACGGTACAAAGGATAAAAGAGCTCTCAGAGTATGCGGTCTATCGTCGTCATCAACAAGCTCGGTATATTCCTTAAACCTCTCGTAATCCCCTTCTCTTACGGCTCTCTGAAGGGTAACAATTGTTTTTTGATTATACATATGGTCTTCCATCTCTTTTCCGCTGCGAAGACCATGGAAGCCGAAGGAATCCAGGCTTGAATCAGTAGAAAGGCCAAGCGGGTCGAAGGCCTTGTTGTGCCTGAGCTCTACATCCTCTCCGATCTCGCTGATGCCAATGCCTCCGACTCTGCTGGTGGTGCCCGTGAAATATCTGTCCACAAACTCTTTTGACAAACCGATGGCCTCAAATATCCTTGCAGACTGATAAGACTGCAGGGTTGAAATACCCATCTTGGCTGCAATCTTAACAACTCCGCCAAGAAGTGCCTTGTTATAATCAGCAATCGCCGTGTGATAGTCCTTATCAAGAATTCCTATATCTATAAGCTCTGCAATGCACTCATGAGCAAGATACGGATGGATAGCACGTGCACCAAAACCGAGAAGCGTGGCAACCTGATGTACATCTCTGGGCTCTCCGCTCTCAAGAATGATAGAAACTGCCGTGCGCTGTTTAGTCCTTACCAGGTGCTGCTCCACG
Source organism: uncultured Butyrivibrio sp. (assembly GCA_946623755.1). GTDB lineage: Bacteria > Bacillota > Clostridia > Lachnospirales > Lachnospiraceae > Butyrivibrio. The sequence continues at coordinate 48,157 of CAMORK010000014.1, forward strand.
CTGGATACAGCCAGAAGCGAAGGGATAGGCATGTGGTTTTCATCAACACCCCTGTCGGAGAGAACGATAATATTCACGCCCTCGGCTGTAGCCCTGTCCACTGAGATATTCAGCTGGTCCAGAGCCCTCTCCATAGGTGTGTTCTTATAGTAAAGAAGGGATAACTTTCTTACATGAAAGCCCGGCTGATCCAGAGCTTCGATCTTCATGAGATCCACACCGGTAAGTATAGGGTTGTTGACCTCAAGAACACGGCAGTTATCACTCTTTTCCCCAAGAAGATTTCCGTCGGAGCCGATGTACACTGTGGTATCGGTAACCACTTTCTCACGAAGGGAATCGATTGGCGGATTTGTAACCTGGGCAAAGAGCTGTTTGAAGTAGCAAAACAGCATCTGATGATGCTTTGAAAGCATGGCAAGAGGGACGTCCGTACCCATGGAAACTGTGGGTTCTATGCCGTTTGTTGCCATCGGCATGATCTGCTGTTTGACGTCCTCATAGGAATACCCGAATACCTTGTAGAGTTTGTCTCTCATCTCCTGGGTATGGGTAGGTATCTTTTTATTTGGAACCGACAGAGTTCCGAGATGCAGCAAATATCTGTCAAGCCACTCGCCATAAGGTTTTGCCAGTGAATATCTGTCTTTGCACTCCTTGTCGGATATTATGCGTCCTTCTTTTGTGTTTACCAGAAGCATATGTCCCGGTGAAAGTCTAGATTTCTCAAGGATGTTCTCCTCGGGAATATCTAAAACACCAACTTCAGATGAAA
>CAMORK010000015.1 GCA_946623755.1 uncultured Butyrivibrio sp.
ATTACTCCATTTCTACTTATTACTACTGTTAACTCACAACATTTTAGACCATTAGCCCCGTACTTGCAAGTAAATATCTCCACGAAAAGAGGTAAAAAAAGGTAGCGATAATGGCAGCCCCATAATGTGCGTTATTTCGATATACAAAAAATCTTAAGAATTCTACAAAAAATCTTAAGAAATTTCGCAGGTAAATCTTAAGATTTAGGTGATAACATGTTTCTTGCGCTCCTTCAGAGCACTTTTGCCACATTCTGTGACAAGGCAGCATTCGCTGAATTTTCATCATATGAAAGGAAACAAATGTATAAAGAAATTCAAATCAACACTAATGACCACATCACGCCGGCACAAGCCAAAAAGAGTATTTCAAAAATGAACCTGATTAACGGCTTCCTCTTTGACAGCGCTCTTGAGCATGAGGATGAAGCAAAAATTATAGTTGGGAATATCCTGAAAGCTGTATTCTTCAGAAAATTCACAGTCCAATCAGTAACCTCACAGAAACCGCTTCAATCCATTGACACAAACTATCATGGCATAAGACTTGATGTTCTGATAACCGAAGACGATGACGGCAATAATCCAACCGCCACAGTTTATGATATGGAAATGGAGGATCGGCCATCTGACAAGAATCACCTGCCAAAGCGCCTTAGATACTACAATGCTCTTCATGACACTAAAGCTCTTGAATCAGGCGATGAGTATGATAAGCTTCCTGATTTCATATCCATAGTCATCTTATCCTATGATCCCTTTAACGCCGGAGACATGTACTATGAAGCAAAGACAACACTGATCACTCACCCCCAGGTCAGTTATGAAAATGGTGTCAGAAGCATTTTCCTATACTGCAACGGAAAGCCCAATTTTAACACTCCAAACAGCAGGAGCAGGATCAATCAACTCCCAGAACATAGCAAAATGCTTCAGGAAATGCTAAAATATATAGTATCAGGGGAGAAACCAGTAGTTACCAATTCTGATATAGAAGAAATCGACACCATAGTTACCAAGGTCAAAGGCCGAAAGGAGGTAACCATCGCTTATATGAGACAGTGGGATCGTGAACTATCAATCAAACGTGAAATCAGGCAAGAGGCCGCCCTCGAAATAATCCGATTCGGAAGAGAGGATGGAATATCGGATGGCAAAACTCGTGCACGTCTGAAAAAGAGCTTTGGTTACAACGACAAAACCATCGACGAGCTCTTTGCCATAGTTGATGCAGAAGCATTAGTTAACAATTAAAGCTTCAGCCAAATGACATATTATGACAAGCCAAGCCCTGGACTGCAATTACAGCCCGGGGCTTCATTTTTGCTTTATAGATACCGGCTTTTATAATTCAAATTATCTTTTATCCAAAACAAAACCTCCGGACTGGAAAACTCCAGATTCCGGAGGTAATTCTTTTTCTCACGCCACCAGATGCAGCATTCTTGTTGCGATGTTAAAGTAAACCAAGAGCGAGAGCGCATCAACAATTGTTGTAATAAACGGGCTGGCCATAACTGCCGGGTCGAAGCCGACTTTGGATGCCAGCATAGGAAGGCAGCAGCCCACGAGCTTGGCGATAAGTACTACGAAGAGCAGTGTCAGACATATTACTGCAGCTACTAAAACAGATACTCTGTCCAGCAATAGCAATTTGGCAAAATTCGCAATCGCCAGTGTAAGTCCGCACAGTACAGCCACTCTTATTTCCTTCCAGATGATCTTGAAGAGGTCTTCAAACTCAATCTCTTTTAGTGAAAGACCACGGATGATGGAAACACTTGCCTGGGAACCGGCATTTCCTCCGGTATCCATCAGCATCGGGATGTAAGCTGTAAGTACGACATAGGATGAGAGTGCATCCTCAAAGCCTGTGATTATGGCGCCCGTAAATGTGGCACTGATCATGAGGAACAGCAGCCACGGTATTCTGTTTTTGTAAGTTTCAAATATACCAACCTTGGGATAGGGCTTGTCGGATGGCACGATAGCTGCCATCTTCTCGATATCCTCGGTAGCCTCTTCTTCCAGGATGTCCACTACGTCATCGATGGTGATGATTCCGACCATACGGGTCTCATTGTCGACTACAGGCATTGCAGTGAAGCCGTATTTCTGGAACATACGCGCTGCTTCTTCCTGGTCAGTCATGGTGTTGATACTGATGACATTGGTGTTCATGATGTCTCCGATGATATCATCGGGCTTCATGATAAGCAGATATCTGAGAGCCACAGTACCTACCAGAATCTTCTGCTTGGTAACTACGTAGCAGATGTTGATGGTCTCTGAATCAACGCCCTTTTTCCTGATCCTCTCTATTGCCTCGCCGACAGTCATGTCTTCACGCAGGTCAACGTACTCCACAGTCATGATGGATCCGGCTGAATCCTCAGGGTAGCGAAGCAGGTGATTGATATCGGCCCTTGTCTCAGGGCTTGCATTGGCCAGGATGCGCTTAACAACGCTGGCAGGCATTTCCTCCAGCAGGTCTGTAGCATCATCGGCCATCAGGTTTTCAATTATGTTGGAAGCTTCTCGGTCTGACATGGACTGAATGATATACTGCTGTACGTCCATTTCCAGATCGGCAAAAACATCTGCCGCCATATCCTTAGGGAGGATTCTGAACATCTTAAGAGAATCCTCGTCTGCCATCTCACTCATTGCAGCAGCGATATCTACTGTGTTCATCTCCGAGATGGTCTGGCGAAGCAATGTGTATTGCCTGGATGATAGAAGTTCCTGAAGTGTTTCAACGAGAGTCTTTTCTTCTTTTTCCATGGTAATCTCCTTTGTATGTGGTTTTTATGGTACTTCGACCGGGAGCAGAATCACTGCTACATAAATGTGAATCAGACTTCATTAAAAACCACCACCTTTCTGTTGGAGATTAGTGCCTTGGAATATCTGCATAGAAAGCAGTAGCACTTCAGCACTCTTACTTTATCACAACTCAGAGAAAAAGTGTATAAATATAATAGGCAAATAAAAAATTATAATTTGTTACGAATGTTACATATGTGTTCAAATATGAAATAATTAATAAAAAATTCAGAAAATAAACGCATTTTTATCACATAATACAATTACACTTATCTTGAGAACTCGTGAGGGGGTGTTTAACTAACACTGACAGGAGGTATCAAAAATGGGAGAAATGAAGGGTTTGGCACAGTACGAGATCGATATGCTCAGGGAGAAGCTTCACGCAAAAGCACTTCATCGCAGAAATGTCTATTTTATGAAAAAAGAAGTTGAAAGAGAGACCCGGGAATTGAAAAAATTACTTAACACTCGTTAGGGGCAAAAAAATGAGGTGGCGATCATACATCGTCACCTCATTTTTATTTCAGTGAGACAGTGTCTCACCCGTTTACGCCCTTCTGCAGTTCTTTGATCCTTGCAACAAGGCCATTTTGTTCGTCGAAGGTAAATACGTAGCCACCCAGAGTGCTGGCCTTGGAGCGGAGGTTCTTGGAGTGGCTCCAGACAAGGATCGCTGATTTGCCCTTGCCGTTACGAGCTTCCTGGATAAGGTTTCCCGCGGCGCTGTTGCCATCAAAAGCAACTACCATGGATGGGCGTCTCTCAAATATCTCGTAGTTAAAACTCTTGTAGATTCCCATTCCCTGAGATTCCGTTGACACTCTTATCTGAACAGGATAGGACATGAGCTTATCCCTCTCCTGCCCGGTCACAAGAGCCGGAACAACTGCGTATATCCTGAATCCTTTCTTGTTGTGGTCCAAGAGATATTTCTCATACCCGGATACCTTGTGACCGATCACAAAGCACACTTCATCGGGGCTTAAAAACTCAAGAAGGGCATCAAGCTCTTTTTTGCCTGCATCCGTAATTCTCGTCGCGCGATTCTCTGTGTTGAAGCTTCCGCCCAATAATACAACCGGGAATCTGTCCCATGTGATATCACTGATCCTGTCCTTGAATTCCCTGTTGGAATCAAGTCTTTCTTCGCCGCCTGAGATATTTCCGGAGATCCTTACCTTCTGCATCTTTTCAAGAAGGACTTCTTCCATGTCCCTTCCCTTAAGGAGTCTGTTAAAGGCTTCTTTCTTCTGCGAGTACGCATCCTGACTGGACTTTATGATGGCTGTCTCGGCATCCTTCATAAGCTTCAGCTCTGCATCCGTCAGACCAAGCATAGTCTTTAGTGAGAGCTCCTCATCTATGGAAGACGTGCCGTAGAGCGCAGCACCGTCTGTTCCCTGCACACACCAGATTCCCTGCTTCAGGTACTGTTTGAGAGGATGGTCCTTGAGTGAATTTAAGTTGTTCAGTCTTACATTACTGGATATCTGAAACTCCAGCACCACCTTGTTTTCCTTGAGCTGAGCCAGAACTTCTTTTCCTTTTTTGGACCTTGGGCTGTAAGTATAAAGACCGTGTCCAAGCCTCATTCTTGGAATCTGCTGCCCCGGCGCCAGACAATCCCGTACGCAGGCTATGCTGTGCGCAATGTTATCTCTTAAGCTGTCGTTCTCACCGGCATGGACTCTTATGACAAAGCTTGGGTCCTTAGCTGCGATCTTCACAATCTCTTTAAACGCCGGCTTAAGAGTGATGATATCGTTTATCTCTTCTCCGACAAAATCGCAGCCCGCAACATAGGGATCAAGAGCCGTGGCCTTTAACACCTCCAGGTTCTGTTCCAGATAGTTGGCGGGAGTTACAGCATCTTTTACGATGGTGAGCGGAATCCTTCTGATAGCAGCAAGAAACCTGATCATGACGCCGGTCTCCTGATAAATCCTGGGCATAACGTCATGGACCTGGCGGAGCATATCGATGGATTCATACTTCTTAACAAGGGTAGTGTCACTGATCTCTGCATAGCACACGCCCTGCTTCTTGTAATTTCTTGCTATCCACAGGAGCTTATCCTGGAAGATGGTATTATTGCAATAATCCGGGTTCTCCCTGTCGCGGAGCATCTGCTTAAGATGTCTTTTTACATCCTCATCCGGGATCTGATCGATTCCGGTAAGTTCAATCTTCTCCTCACTCTCTTTGCCTTTGCAAAAGACATATCGATATAGATAAACCTTCTCCAGATTTGTAAACACTGCCTGTCCGTCCTTGATGACAGCAAGCGAACCACGGATCTTGACAATGTTCATCTCTGCATTATCAAGGTTATTAAGGATAAGGTCAGCGAAGTTGATAAAGGTATTGTCGTCAATCTTTCTGTCCAGATACTTGCCCTTTAAGTCTGATGACGTCCACTGCCAGGCAACCTTTTTTCGCTGGGCAAGGACCTTTTCCCACTGGGCATTTGTAAGGCCGAGCTGCAGTTTTTTTACATAGTAAAGCGGATACCGTATCTGATGCGCAATCCCAAGCGCAATAAGAATATCGCCGGAGAGATTACCGTTCATATGGGTATGAAGGTCACCGGCAAACTTAAGCTCTTTTCTGATATGAGTCTTAAAGACCGTTTTCTTAAGGTCAAAGTCCGGCTCCTTGGTCTGACTCATAAGTGTCTTAGCAATGGCAGGAATGGAGGCCTTTGTCTCCACCGTACCGTCCTGATAGATATATGCAACCTCGATATCACCGAGACTGAAGATATAGCATTCTTTATTGTCCGCATCCACAAAACACGGAACTTCTCCCCTTATCTCCAACATCCCATTTTCATTCTGCGAAAGCGGAAGAGAGCAGGTCTGAGCCAGGTTCCTTATAAGGTTTCCAGTGCCGTGATTGGGAGTTGAGAGCACAAACATAAGCCTGTCCAAATCTTTGTACAGGCTTACAATAATGTCTTTTTCGTTATCGAGGAAAAAGCAGGTGAAATATGTCATAGAAACGCCCCCTTACTGAGAAACGTATATCTCCTTAAGACTATCGCGGTCCAGCACTCTGATCCTTGCGTGTCCGAGCCTCTCTATAAGGCCCTCCCTTTCCATTTCGCGGAGCTTTCTTGAAACGGTCTCGGTTCTGAGACTCACGCTGGCTGCGATATCATCGAGCTTTAACACAACATCGTCGTCGATACTTCTGTCGACTCTGTATAAAAGAAATCCCGCCAGCCTCGCCATAGGGTCCTTAGTAGAAAGAAGCATGTTCCTTTCATTGGCATCATGCAATTTCTTACTGAGAAGTATTATGGTATTCATGGCTGCATGGGGATCGTTGACAACCTTTATGAAATCATCCCTGTGTATCTGACAGATGGACGCGTTGGTGAGACAGACAGCAGAATAGGGATAAATACTGCCGTCCAAAAACATACCTTCCCAGATAATATCGTGATCAGCAAGAATGGTTACTATCTGTTCCCTTCCAACCGAATCATATCTGCAGAGCTTGACTCTTCCCTTGCGGATAATACATATTGAATCAACAGGCTCGCCCTCTCTGAAGAGATAACTGTTCTTCTTGAGATTCTCATGGATAGAGTGCTCCATCAGGCTCACCTGGGCATTGACAGGAAGCCCCTCCATAAGGGGCACATTCTCGGTACAGAACCCTCCGCATTCCTCGCAGATGTTAAGGCCCGAGATTCCTCTCTTTAATTCTTCTCCGATATTACCCATTCTTTTACCCATTGATCCAACAGTAACAATATGCCTGAGTCCTTACAGCAAAAGGCTCCTTGGATAGAAGCTCTTTTACCTCGCTCTTGGTGTACCAGCGGGGCTCTATCTCCTCCTGAAAGGATGTGCTCTCGGAAAAAGTTCCTCCGGCAACTCCTACACAGCAGGCATTTCTCTCATTTGAAAAGCCGATAGCGCTGTAGCACGGTCCCCACCACTGGTCAATTCGTAAAATATCAAGTCCGGTCTCTTCCTTGAGTTCTCTCCTTGCAGCCTGCTCCGGAGTCTCACCCGGATCTATAAGGCCTGCCGGAAAGTTATAGACCCAGCTTCCGGTAGCCATTCTGAATTCTCTGTTAATAAGGATCTTCTCGCCGGACTCATCGTGCATGATGATGGCGACTGCATCCTCCTTGCCGTTCTGAAGGTCTTCAAAGCTCTTAAGATCAGGGTTTCTGCTTATCATCTCATAGACCTTCTCGTTGCCGTCCACCATCTTGTAATGCACATCGTAGCGATTGATGAACTTACCCTGCTCTTTCTTTTCTATATATTCAAATTCCATTTCTAAACTCCGTTAACATGCACCGTATACAATCTGCTTGAGTCCTCTTATGAAGCTGTAGTCACAGCCTCCCTCAATCTGCTGCATGTATATAAATATAAGTTCCTCATTCGGGTCAACAAAGAAGTATGTTCCGCCACTGCCGTCCCAGCCAAACTCTCCGATACTGCCGTTGGAGACTGCCTTAGCCGGATCAGTGAGGATCCTGAAGAAATTGCCGTAGTCATATCCGATACATGACTCAAAATCAAGCGTTGTGCGCTGCTGGGCACTCAGCTGCGGAGATGTCATAAATTCAAAGGTTCTCCTGCCGATAAGCTCCTTGCCGTGGTAAGATCCCTTATTCAAAAGCATCTGTGCAAAGTGGGCATAATCAGCCGCAGTGGAATAAAGACCTGCTCCGCCTCTTTCAAACCACGGATCTCTTGAAGGATTCTCCATCTGCATGCGTCTTCTTACATCGTCCTCGGCCCTGACTACCTTGCCGTTTTTATCTCTTCTGTAAAGAACTGCTGCCCTGAACTCTTTTCCCTCATCAATCTTGAATCCGGTGTCTTCCATGTTAAGCGGCGTGAAGATTTCTTTTTTGAAAAACTCAGACAGGCTCTTGCCCGTAATAACCTCAATTATTCCGCCCAGAATATCTGCTGAATATCCGTATCTGAAATACTCTCCGGGCTCAAAAGCAACTCCCGCCTCTGCAAGCTTGTTGCAAATATCGACATTGCTCTTTAAGATTCCTGATTCTCTCTGAGCTCTGGCCTCTTTGACAATCTTAGCCATAAGTCTCTCGGCTTCGCCAAAGTCTCCCGGCATCACGATACCGGATGTCATATTCAAAAGATCTTTTACAGTAATAGGGATCTGCGCCCTTTTGATACCTTCGGATGAAACCACATTTACCTTCTCATATGCCGGAAGGTAATCCGAAACCCTGCTCATAAGATCCAGATCTCCGCGCTCATACAGGATCATGGCTGCCAGTGCAGTAACAGGCTTGGTCATGCTGAATATCTTGTAGATGCTGTCCTCTCTGTCAGGTTCGTAGTGGTTTTCGTAAACTCTTTTGCCCTTATGTTCAACAATTATCTTGGCGCCCTGAAGTGCGCCTGCTTCTCTCTGTTTCTCTATTAATGTGTCAAGCCTGTTCAGCTTTCTAATGTTCATAACACGTTTTCCCCGGTAAAAATATTTAGAACTTAACAGCCGGCAGCAGATACTTTCTCTGATAGAAGTCAACTGCCTTCTCGAATTCTTCTCCCTTGTCGGCCTTGAGGTGCTCAATGTACTCGTGCGCATCGTAAGCGTCCTCATCGACCTCAATAAGACCAACTGCGATATTACTGCAGTGATCGGCGATACGCTCAAAGTCTGTGCTGATATCAGAAAGGTCAAAGCCCTGCTCGATGGTGCACTTGCCTTTGCGAAGTCTTCTGATATGTCTTCTCTTAACCTCCATGTTGATGCCATCAATGGTCTCCTCAAGGGGTTCGATCATCTTGGCAAGATCAACATCCTGAGCCTCGAAAGCTCTTATGGCGAGATCCACGATCTCTTTTATCGCGCCGGAGAAAATCTCCATCTCTGACTTGGCTTTGGGAGTAAACTCTCTCTTGGACTCGCTCATGTTCCTTGCCTTCTGCATGATGTTGAGGGCATGGTCGCTGATACGCTCATAGTCTGTGATGCAGTGCAAAAGAACTGACAGAGTGTGGGAGTCCTTAACACCAAGGTGGTGCGCATTGATCTGCATGAGGTAAGTACCAAGCTGATCCTCGTAGGTATCAACCTTTCTCTCAAGGTAATCAACATCTGCAGCCTTTTCATCATCAAAGTTCTCGATAAGCTCAATTGCCTCGTAAAGCGCATCCTTACTCATGTTGGCCATGGCAATCGCTGCGTTCCTTGCCTGCTCAAGAGCAAAGGGCGGATTTGAAAGGAATCGGGGATCCAGTGTGCGGATACCTTCCTGCTCCTCCTGTTCCTTCTTTTCCTTGTCGTCGATTGGAATAGTCTTTAGCGCAAGGCTTACCAAAAGATTTGAGAAAGGCAGCATAAGCGGAGTTGCCACAAGGTTAACCAGCGTATGGATACTAGCGATTCCTACCATTCCGATGTCGTTGTCCATGAACGCAAAGTTCACGATTGAGTGGATCAGGTAGAACAGGATCATAAATGTTGTTGCCTTGATCAGATTGAAGTACAGATGCATAAGAGCTGTTCTCTTACCGTTCTTGTTGGCACCAAGAGATGAGAGGATAGCTGTAATACAGGTACCGACCTCTGCTCCGACTACAACAGGAATTGCAACACTGTATTTTACCTTGACAGAAAGAGACAGAGCCTGCAGCACACCGATGGTACCGGCAGAACTCTGGATGGTCATTGTAAAGAGCACTCCGACAAGAAAACCGATTATGGGATTACTGAAGGTTGTCAGTACTGCCTTAAACCCTTCCACGTCCTTAAGAGGCGATACAGCGTCCGACATAGTGCTCATTCCGAACATTAAAACAGAAAATCCAAGAAGGATAGTTCCGATATTTTTCTTTTTGTCATTCTTGGAGAACATGTAAAGAGCTATACCAATAAGCGCCAAAAAAGGCGTAAAGGACTTGGGCTTTAACAGATTGATGATAAAGTTGTCACTGCTGATTGCGTTTAATGAAAGAAGCCATGCAGTAAATGTTGTACCAAGATTGGCACCGAGAATAACATTGACAGCCTGCTTAAGAGTCATTATTCCGGAATTAACAAGACCAACTACCATTACGGTAGATGCTGATGAGGACTGAACCAGCGCCGTAACTCCGACACCAAAAAGATATGCTATTACCTTGTGCTCAGTCACTTTTGCAAGCACGCTTTCCAGCTTGCCACCTGCGGCTTTGGTGAGTCCGCCGCTCATTACATTCATTCCGTAGAGGAACATTGCAAGGCCTCCTACCAGGCCTGCGATCAAACTAAATACTTCCAGTGAGCTCATTTTCTCCTACCACTTCTACTTATTATTCATCTATTCACGTTTACAGCTACTATCTTACAAGATTAAGCTAAAAATTACCATAAGAATATCATTCTCACATACTTTCCAAACTTAGATCCGCCCATCGAAACCTTCTTGCCGTCATTGTATCCATCTCCGTAGATGTTCTCCTCGACGTCAACTTCATCCACTTTTTTAAATCCGAGTTTTTCACATATGTGGATGGATACAGCGTTCTCAGCCTTTACCAGAGTCTGCACCTTGTCGAACATGAGCATATTTCTTCCATAGTCCATTATTGCCCTGAGAGCTTCCATGCAGTACCCCTGCCTCTGAAACTCAGTTCCCACCAAAAATCCAAGCTCAGGTTCATCAAAACCGTTTCTTACAGAATACCCTGCCCTGCCTATGACTCTCATGTCCTCTTTTCTTACAAGAGTCCACACACCAAAGCCCATAAGGCCATATACCTTTTCGATGTAATCCTTCTGATATCTTTTTTCGTCCTCGGGATTCTCAAAAAGTCCCTCCATGTATTTTGTCATGTTCGGATCAGCATAGAGCTTGTAGAACTCATCAACATCATCTACCGTTGTCTCCCTGATCATGAGCCTCCCGGTCTCGAGGATTTCCCAAGGCTCTCCGGAATATCTCTGGTAAACTTTTACAAATGAGTCTATATCCAGTTCTGCTATATCTGTAAATACGTACTTAACACCGGGAAAAGACTTATCGGCATTTCTTCCTTGCTGAAGTCCAACACAGTAGTATCCATCATCCATCAGCTCTTTTGCCCAAGCAGCACTGTCAGTCAAAACCAGCACTTCTCCCGGATTTTCGGACATGGAAAGTGGCAGCGGATCCTTTCCATCTGCCACTACAACTCTGTATCCGTTATCTTCAATATAGGCCGCTGTCTCTTTTACGGCTTTTAGAACGCTCTCGTCCGCAGCTCCGTCTTCGCTAAGGACAAACGCTACTGTTTTAAGCAATTTAAAGTATCTCCTTCTCGTAAGTGATAATGCAGCCTTCACTCTTTGGCTCTGCATTCCACCTATTTACTATTCTGTCTGCGATCTTACCGGCAGTATTAAGATCAACGTCGGTTAGCAGAACAATAACTCTGTTTCCGCTGTCATTGCCGTATACATCGACGTTCCTCAGGTTCTCTTTGAGCATATTCAAAAAGCTCTCCATTATCTCCGAAGTTACCTGATCTTCTCCATTACCGGTTATCGTAAAGTGTACAAGTGATGAATTGACCACATCGTTGTCACCAAATCGTACAAGAAGCCTGTAGATGTCCTTCATCCTGTCACGCTCAACCCTGTACGGCTTATCCGACTTACCTCTCTCACCAAGAATTGCCCTTAGCTCTGTTATTCCGGTGATATTAGTATCTTCTGAGCCAACATTGGCAACGATTTCCTCATAGAACCTGCAGTCATGTTTTCCGGAATTCTTAACCGAATACAGTGCCCTGTCAGCTTTCCTGAAGAGCTCCTCATACTCAGTCTTCTCTCCCGCAAGAACAGTTACAGCTCCCACAGATACACCCAAAGGAATGCTCATTTCATCGCCCATGTGCTTCCTGGCTCTCTCTAAAATCTCTTCATTAATAAATTTTATCTTTTCCTTCATCTGATCTTGAGAGGTGTCTATGTAAAATGCCAGGAACTCATCTCCACCTATCCTGCACAGAATGTCCTTACTGTCAGAGCTTTGTTTTAAGAGCTCGGCCAGATCGATGAGCATACGATCACCCATGTCATGTCCATATATATCGTTGACGGGTTTGAAACTGTCAAGGTCCAGTATGGCCAGAATGCCTGAATGCCTGCCTATCACATCACCGAGAGCCTCAGATGATCCCCTCTTGTTCAAAAGACCTGTAAGAGGATCCTTGGTCGCTTCCTGCTCCAGTCTCTGGATATTGTTCTGGTCCTGTACCAGTGATGCTATAGCCCAGCCAATATATGCCACCAGCAAAAAGCCTACCACAAACAGATACAATTTGAAATACCTGCGCTCATAGAGCTGGGACTCTTTGGTGACCTTAAACACTTCTTCTCTGATAACCTGCTTGCCTGCGGTATCCAGGACCTGAACATGAAGCTTATAATCTCCAAAAGGCAGGTTCGTATATGTCAGGGACTGCATGTTTTTCTGGTAGCAGGTAATACCTTCATCGTCGGTTCCCTCCAGGAATATGTGAAGCAGAGGGTTCGAGAGCGAATAGTTCATCACAGCCACATCAAAGACAAGACGTCCCGAAGTCGCAGGAATATTGTACACGCCATCCACCGGTTCGATCACATCATCGCCTGCCATGATCTCCGAAACTTTGATCTCATACTCATTGCTAAAGGAATCATAATCGGAAATGGAAATCTTTCTGACACCGTCTGTACAAGGAAGGTAAAGGTTATCTCCGTTGAGCGAGTAAAAACCGTTCGCTGTGACAGATGTATCAAGTCCCCTTGTCCTGTTAAGCAGCATATAATTATCAGCCTTATCGGCCAGAAGATCTCTTTCATCCAGCACGAAGATTCCGGCACTTGAAAGAACCCATGCCTTCTTGTTTTCAGCTATGAATACATCATAGTTGTTGCTGTAAGGGAATGAGTCAAGTGCCTTTATCTGGGCTCCGTTGTTATAATAGATGGCATTACTCGTCACATACAGAAATCCGCCTCTGCATGGCACGATCTTCATGACAACCTGCGATTTAAGGCCCTCTTCCGGTCCTATCGTATCTACTACCCTGTAGTTCCTGATGACAAAGATACCTCCGCCGTCAGATCCCGCATAGATAGTTCCATCTGCTTCCTCTGCAATGCACAGGACCGAAGCAGTTATACCATCATCTTCTCCAAGCTTTTTGAAGATGTGTTCATTCTTTATAAAATTAAGACCTGTAGTTGATAGCGCAGCAATAGTCCCGTCAGAAAGCTCATAAGTCGACCTGTATTTCTCCCCCTCGGTACCATCATATTTCCGGTTGTAGGTATTTATCGTCTTATCCGGATGCATGACGACAAGACCCGCAGGTCCGTATGTACTGAACCATAGGTTATTGTTGCTGTCGCACATAACTCCCCTGATGCGGACATCGCGCAGCACCTCAGGGTGCGGGATAGGCACTGAATAGAAGGTCTTAAGATCGATCGTCTTAAGGCCGGTTCCTGTTCCGGCATAGAGAACTCCGTCTTTTACCAGAACACTGTTTACCACTTCATTTTCCAGATGTGCCTTGGAATAAATGTTTTCAAAGGGATTCCATGAAAACTTCTTGATACCCTGCTTATTTGATGCAAACCATACGTTGTTCTGATAATCCACAAAGATATCAACAATAGAAGTATTGAAATCAGAGGTGGAAAGATCTGTAACAACTCCTGTATCCGAGATGAATCCCAGTCCGTTTTCACAGGCTATAAAGTATCCTCTGAAGTCTTTGGAATAAAGGATGTCATTAAAATACGTAAGCTTTCCGGAAAGATGCTTTGACATGATATCAGTCATGCCTTCTTTTATGAACAGTCTTCCGGTGACATTGCTGCTTGTTCCTATTACATAGTTGCCCTCTTCCTCTTTGGTTATATCCGTGAAATTACCGGCAAGAACATAGATGATCTTTTTGTCTCTGAATATCATGAGACTTCCGTCACTTCTAACGCCTGCCACGGTATCGCCGCTGGAACTGAGTTTGCTGACACCGTAAAAGCTCTTTGCCTCGAAAACCTCTATCTCATGATTCCGGTCAATCTTACACAGCTGTTTGATGGTGGCAACATAGATATTTCCTTCGGAATCTTCGCAGATTGCCCTGATAGCATCCGAAGAAAGCCCCCTTTCAGTATCGTAGAAGTCCACCTCTTTCGTCTCTACATCATAGCAGGCCACGCCGGTATCATTGGTTCCTATCCAGAGTCTTCCTTTTGAATCCACAAACAGGACCATAACGTTCTTTATTCGTTCATCAATGGCAAAAGAGCTGAACTTGTAGCCATCAAATCTGTACAGACCGGAAAAAGATCCAACCCACATGTAGCCATCTTTTGTCTGCGCCACTGCGTTTATCTCCACAGAATCGAGACCGCTGTCTGTATCATAGATGTCTCCTGTATATTCCGATCCAAAATCGATGGCATGCACTTTTACAGGGAACAAAAGAACCGGAACAGCAATAGCTGCCGCCAAAAGAACCCCTATGCCCTTGACCGCCTCCCTATGACCTTTGCTAAGGAGTGATACCAGTTTGATGAGCCCGAAAGCAATCAAAAAGCTTACCACTTTGTCCGGTATATCAACAAATGCTTCACCCAAAAAGGTGTTGATGACCTGAACCTTTATATCAGTAGAGAGCATATCCATGAAGGTATCTCCCCATGCATTTCCTGTCTTGCCCTCATAAATAATGAGATTGAGCGGAGTTGAGATAGCTGCAGCAAGAACACCGGTCATCACCATGGTCGATACAGCTCTGAATACATTATTTTTCTTACGTCTCGGATAAAAGAATCCCACAGATAAGCCAATAGCTATAGAAACAAGCATGTATGGCAGGGATTCGGGAGTCTGCAGCGATATTATCGCATTGAGAAGAAGGCCACAGAACGCACCGGCAATAGGTCCCAGCGTAACTGCAGCAGCAATAGTCCCAACAGAATCAAGCCAGAAAGGAAGGGAAAACATAGAAGCAATATTCCTTCCCAGCAGGTTTAAAAGGACGCATATTATGATCACAAACAAGCTAATCAGTAATTTACGCTTACTCATGTTACCCTCATAAATGATGGCACATACAAACCAGACATCGCTAAATATAGCGATGCGTACTTATAATAATTTTATCACTATTTCGCACGTGTCCTCAACGAATAATTGTTAAATTACTATTAAAAAAACGTCACGCAGAAGGTGGTAATACCGATCGCGTGACGTTAACAATTTGTTTACAATTAATTAAAAGAATGGTTACTTCAAATCATCTTTTAGACATATTGGCTTGTTAATATAATATTGTCAGATGAGTTAAGACAATACCAAACAAAAAACTTTTTCATAATATGCCAGGTAAGGAAGCTTACCTGGCATCCTCCCTTTTATAGGGCTTTTTTTATTTATAGGATTATTTCTCTGATCCCTGAAGGAACTTCTCAAGATCTGCAACTGCAGATTCCTCATCACTTCCCTCTGCAATAACCGTAACTTCTTCTCCGGAAGCAAGGTTAAGTGTCATCATTCCCATGATGCTCTTGGCGTTCACTTTCTTGGACTGAGCCTCGATGTGAACTGTGCTATCATACTTGCTTGCAAGCTGCACAAGTTCTGCAACAGGTCTTGCTTCAAGCCCTCTGGGCAGCTTGATTTCGATAGATTTTGTTATCATAATATCCTCCTTAAGATCTCAACTTGTCCGCCAGCTCGCTCAGTTTGCGAAGCCTGTGGTTAACTCCTGACTTACCTACGGGCGGGTCGAGAAATTTACCAAGTTCCAACAACGTAGCATCAGGATGTTCCAATCTGACCTCAGCCATTTCTCGAAGGCCTTCCTGAAGCTTATTAAAACCATAATGGTCTCTTATATAGGTTATGTCCTCTACCTGCTTGGTAGCGGCATTAACTGTCTTGGTGATATTGGCCACCTCACAGTTGACCTTTCTGTTGATGGAGTTTCTCATCTCCTTGAGAATTCTGAGATTCTCAAGATTCATCAGACTGATCGGCGCCTCCATAATATTAAGAAGATCAACAATACCGGATCCCTCTTTTATATAGAGAACATAGTACTTCTTGCGCTGTACTGTCCTGGCCTCGATGTCAAAGCTCAGGGTCATCTCGGCAAGCTGCTGTGCCAGTTCAGGACTGCTGCACACATACTCCAGATGATAGCCTTTATTGGGATCGCTTATTGAGCCTATACACAAAAATGCATCCCTCAGGAACGCTCTCTTACAACAGGAGTTCCTGGTGACCATCTGGCTGACGCCATCATCGGGATTTCGCAGATTTCCATTCTGATCAATCAGTCTTATTGCCTTTAAAACGGATTCCGCACCATGCTCTGAATCAAGGACCGGGCGGTAGATTCGGCCTCCCACCTTAACATCGGGAATCCCCTCTAAAATGCTAGTAACTATATTAAATGCTTTTTTTAATAATGTAAAGAACTTTCTAAGCACCTGAGCGTTATCTGCCTGCAGATAAAGCACTGTTTCTCCGCCTTTTTCCATCTCCACGTGACCTATGCAGGTTACAATAGCAGAGATCTCAGCCAGCTGACAATGCCTTGATGAACCTATGCGCTTTGAGAGTTCCTCTTTTACCTCTGAGGAAAAAGACATATCTCACCTTGCCTGTTTAACGTCCCTATGAGACAGATTGAGTCCGTAGTCACCGCCGGATGCCTTTAATCTGTCGTATAGTTCATTGGCGATAGTTACACTTCTGTGCTGGCCTCCGGTACATCCGATAGCAACCACCAGCTGATACTTGCCCTCCTGTACATATCCGGGAATCAGGAAATTAAGCATATCTACAAGCTTGTCTACAAATTCTCCGCAGGCAGGAAAGCTCTTAACATAATCCTGTACAGGCTTGTCATTACCTGTCTTGTGCTTGAGTTCATCAATGTAATAAGGATTTGGAAGAAATCTGACATCAAAGACAAGATCCGCATCTGTAGGGATTCCGTGCTTGAAGCCAAAGCTCATCACATTGACCATCAAAGAGTTGTACTCCTTGTTCTCTACAAATATCTTGTCCAGCTCTTTCTTGAGTTCTCTTGTAAGGAGGTTTGAAGAATCGATGACATAATCTGCCTTCTTTTTGATCTCGGCAAGAACCTCTCTCTCCTTGGCGATACCGTCCTCCAGTCTGTCTCCGGCTGCATTCATTGGATGAATACGCCTGGTCTCCTTGTATCTCTTGATGAGTACCTGATCGCTTGCATCCATGAAAAGAACCTCAACCGGTATTCCTCTCTCCTTCATGGAATCTATGATACCTGAGACACCTTCAAAACTCTGTCCGGCTCTGGCATCAACACCCAAAACAACCTTGGTTATCTCGCTGTTGGGTGCAGATATAAGCTCGGTGAACTTCTCGATAAGAGAAACAGGAAGGTTATCAACGCAGTAAAATCCTGCATCTTCAAGCATATTTATGGCTGTGGCTTTTCCTCCGCCACTCATACCTGTAACAATTACAAATCTCATAGCTCTGCCCTTTCAAAGCTCCTCAGTCAAATTCACCGACCAGGATAACTTCCGGCTCCAACATGACGCCGGAATCTTCAAATACTTTTTTCTGAACTTCCTTAATAAGTCTGTATATATCCGCAGAAGCTGCCTTGCCCTTGTTTATGACAAAGCCGCAGTGTTTCTCTGAAACTGCTGCATCTCCCACACTAAATCCCCTTAGTCCTGCATCCTCAATGAGTTTGCCGGCAAAATATCCTTCGGGTCTCTTAAATGTAGACCCCGCACTCGGATACTCTAGGGGCTGCTTTTCTTTTCTCTTAAGTGCAAGCTCCGTCATAAGGTCCGTTATGTCTTTTTCATTGCCCTTTTCAAGCTGCAAGACTGCTGACAAAACCACGTATCCCCCTCTCTTAAGGGCACTGGTCCTGTAGCCAAAATCACAGTCTGCGGCAGACATCTCCAGAACCTCGCCCTTAGGAGATATAACTCTTACGGCTTTTGTGATAAGCTTCATCTCTCCGCCGTAAGCGCCTGCATTCATTATCATCGCTCCGCCAATGGTACCGGGAATACCTGCAGCAAACTCAAAGCCTGTCAGTGAATTGTTTCTGGCAAAAGAGGCTATTCCGGAATTTAGGACCCCGGCCTGAGCATAAACAGACGTATCTCCCTCAAGGCGGATCTCAGTGAGCTTCTCAAGACTTATGACTGTGCCTGCATAGCCCTTGTCAGAAACCAGGAGATTACTTCCGTTTCCAAGGATCATGTAGGGTTCATTTTTTTCTTTTAACAGAGAAACCACCCTTACCAGCTCGTCCTCATTTTCCGGGCGCAAAAATAAGGTGGCAGGCCCACCGCATCTAAACGTGGTGTGCCTGCTCATAGGTTCATCTGTTACTATATTCTCTTTTAAAACTATCTGACTTAAAGCGTTTATAACTTCAATGTTCACAATATATCCTCAACAAGATCAGTCGATCACAAGCTTAGCTGCTCCGAATACGCCTGCATCATTTCCAAGCTTGGCAAGAGCAAACTTAGCGTCAGCACATCCCGGGAATACATATTTCTTGAAGCTTGGCATAAGAAGGTCAAAGAGCATATCTCCTGCCTTTGAAACACCGCCTCCGAGAACAATGATCTCAGGGTTTGTAACTGAAGCAACTGCTGCGATACCCTTTCCGAGGTAGTAGCCGTACTGCTCAGCAGCTTTTACTGCAAGCGCATCACCTGCCTTGGCTGCATCGAAGATGTCTCTGCACTCGAAATCTTTGCCGCGAAGAACGCTGTCTTCTGTTGTTGAAGCAAGAAGTCTCTTTGCAAGTCTTACTGCACCTGTAGCACTTGCATACATCTCAAAGCAACCGTGATTGCCGCATCCGCATGTCTCAGGCTCGTCATCTACGAGGTGAAGATGTCCTATTTCTCCGCCTGATCCCTTAGCACCGTTTAAGATCTTGCCGTCAATGATGATTCCTCCGCCCACACCGGTTCCAAGTGTTACAAGGAGCATGTTGGGATAACCCTGTCCGCCGCCCTTCCAGGCCTCGCCCAGAGCTGCAACGTTAGCATCATTACCTGCCTTAACAGGGAGCTTTAATTTTGAATGAAGCTCATTGACAACGTTTACCTTCTCCCATCCGAGGTTAACTGCCTGATGGCACATACCGTCAGAATTAACTGCGCCGGGTACGCCGACACCTGCACCTACAACCTGTGTATCCTCGATGTTCTTTTCTTTCATCTTGGCTCTGATTGACTCAGCGATATCAGGAATGATATTTACGCCGTGATCCTCAGTTCTTGTGGGGATCTCCCAAAAATCAACCTTCTCACCTGTCTCTGTAAGAAGACCGATCTTAACTGTAGTTCCTCCAACATCTGCACCAAACACGTATCTTGCCATTTTTGCTATTCTCCAATCTCTCTATAATTTATACTTGCTAAATTTACTCCGTGATATACGTGAAATTTACATGACTTTGAATCCCTTTATCACTCATCGTCATCATCATCCTCTGACCTTCTCTTGGCCAGAGAGTTTTGTACTCTGTTGTAAAGCTCCTGAGCTGCATTGTAGCCCATTGCTTTCTGTCTGTGGTTAACTGCTGCCGATTCGCAGATGACAGCCAGGTTTCTTCCGGGACGGATGGGGATTCTGTGGCAGACTACCTTATTACCCAGATACTCTGTATACTCCTCTTCCAGACCCAGTCTGTCGTACTCTTTATCTTTATCCCAGTCCTCGAGCTTGATAACAAGGTCGATGTTCTGAGTCTCTTTTACACTTGATACACCGTAAAGGGTCTTAACATCAATGATTCCCACGCCGCGCATCTCGATGAAATGCTTGGTTATGTCAGGTGCTGAACCTATCAGGGTCTCTTCACTTACTCTTCTGATCTCAACAACGTCATCCGATACGAGACGATGTCCTCTCTTGATAAGCTCGATGGCAGTCTCAGACTTACCGATTCCGCTCTCACCTGTGATAAGAACGCCTACACCGAATACATCCACCAAAACTCCGTGGATTGAAATACATGGAGCAAGCTTGACATTGAGCCATCTGATGATCTCTGACATGAACGCAGATGTTGATTTCTTGGTAATAAGTACCGGTACTCTCTCCTCAAGGGCTATCTTCACAAAAAGAGGATCCGGAGCAAGCTCTCTGCAGAAAACTACAGCCGGGATGTCAAAGGATAAGAATTCCCTGTACATCTTCTCCTTATCTTTTTCAGGAAAATTCTCCATGTAGGTGTACTCAACGAAACCGATTATCTGAAGTCTCGTGGCTTCGAAGTGCTCAAAATATCCTGCCAGCTGGAGCGCCGGTCTGTTGATATCCGGCTGAGTGATCCTGATCTTCTTGACGTCGATCTCCGGGGTCAGGTTTTCAAGCTTCATTTTTTCAATGATGGTTTTAAGGCTTACGCTTGCCATGTTGTCCTCCTAGCGAAATTTTATGATGATATACGCATGGCTCCACCCTGTTCCTACTATATCATCACATGTTTACATTGAACAGGTTACGAAGTTCATATCCAATAGTATATACCGAAACTCCAAGACCACCAACTATTGGTGTAATTCTTTTGAGTTCATATCCGGCTATCTTCCTCTGGAGCAGCAAAACTTCAGGGTTCATCATTGCGATTCAACAAAATTTCCTCTCAACAATCTGTGAGATATTATATATTAATCGACCGGAATTTGCATCCATGAAACTCAGTCATTTAAATTCATACAGGCATCTATCAGTGACAAAAAATTCTCATCTGTCCACTGGTCTGCACTGGTATACATGTGGTCTCCCTTGGAGATGCCTGCATACTGGTAATAAATGTCATTCTCATCAACGAGTGCAAAATACCATTCGAAGTCGCATGTGTACAGATATTCCGCAACCACTGAATTAAATTTGTTTACTGAGTAGGTATCTTCAAACTCATTAGGCTCTCTGACTCTGATTCCACATCCTTTTTTACCATATCCAAATCCTGACTTGAGCAGGCAGATGTGATCATTGCCGGATTTTCTACGCCCAAAGGGCACTTTTCCCAATATAGGTAGAAAAAAATGGTAAGCTAAATTTTTAAACGCCTGATTTTCTACACCCATTAAGCACTTTTTACCATATATATAGAAAAAGAAAAATCGGACTTCTTCAAATTCTACGCCCATAGGGCAGTTTTTGGCATATATGTAGAAAATCCGAGCGTTAAAGATTTTTGTCACATAATTTTTCTACGCCCATAAGGCACTTTTTCGCGTATATGTATAAAAAATTTGATGCCTAACATTTTTCCTGATCACAGCGACCGGCCTACGGATTCACCGAGATTAACCCCCCTTCATTTGCCCATATAAATACCGGAGCCAATGGACAGTATAACGGGCGCCGCACTTCGGCGCCCGAGTAGCCTTTGGATCCGGCACTAATATTAGCTTATCCAAAGACAGTGGGCATATAACCCTCTGCCGTATACACAGTTAACAGCCTCCATCTGTTGCAATTGCTGAAAATAATCCCCTGACTCCGTCCCCGGGGACCATTTGGGGGAAGTCATAGAGAACCATCCCCAGTGACTCCTTCACCGTGGAAGAAGTCGTAGATCTGCTGCGCAGTACTCATCGGGATCTCGGGAACAGCCGCCAGGTCTTCAACGGAGGACTGCCTGATATCCTCGATGGACTTAAACGCCTTCATGAGAGCCTTGCGCCTTGCGGGGCCGATGCCCGGTATGTCATCAAGAGAGCTCTTTACCTGTGCCTTGCTACGCAAAGACCTGTGGTACTCAATCGCGAAACGATGCGCTTCGTCCTGAATTCTTGTTATAAGCTTGAAGCCCTCAGACCTGGTATCTATCGGAAGCTCCACATTATTATAGTAGAGCCCTCTTGTCCTGTGGTTGTCGTCCTTGACCATTCCGCAGACGGGAATAGTTATGCCAAGCTCATCAAGCACCTGAAGACAGATATTTACCTGGCCTCGTCCGCCATCCATAAGGATGAGGTCCGGGAACTTGGTAAAGCTTCCGTACTGAGCATCAATATCCCTGACTTCAAGGTCATGGCGCTCCTCTATTCCGTGAAGAAGCCTTCTTGTCAGGACTTCCTTCATGCATGCATAATCATCGGGACCGGCAACGGTCTTGATCCTGAACTTACGATAATCGCTCTTTTTGGGCTTGCCCTTTTCATAGACAACCATGGAGCCAACATTTGCAAAACCGCTGATATTTGAGATATCATAGGCCTCCATTCTGGTAAGCCCCTTGATACCCAGCAGGTTCTCTATCTCTTTGACTGCTCCGATAGTCCTGCCTTCCTCACGCTTGATCCTCTCCTTGTCCTTTGAAAGGACCAGCTCAGCGTTCTGAGCAGCAAGCTCCATGAGCTTTTCCTTCTGACCGCGCTCAGGCACGGTAATATACACGCGGCTCCCCTTTCTCTGGGTCAGCCACTTCTCGATAATATCCATGTCCTCGATTTCATCCGGAAGCATAAGCTGTCTCGGAATGAAAGGAGTTCCTGCATAGAACTGCTTGACGAAGTTACCGAGAATCTCCTGCTTGGGAGTCTCCGAAACATGTGTCATATAGAAGTGTTCTCGGCCTATGAGCCTTCCGTCGCGGACAAAGAATACCTGAACAACGGCATCCTTGTCATCAGCTGCAATTGCTACTATATCCTTATCCTCCATGGAGGAGTCAGTCATCTTCTGTTTCTGAGCAACCACCTTGACCGAGGCGATGAGATCCCTGTATCTTGCCGCATTCTCGAAATCAAGTTCGTCTGAAGCAGCCTCCATCTTCTCCTGTAAATCCTTCAGTATCACAGAATAATTACCATTCAGAAAATCCAGCGCCTTGTCGATCCTCTCACGATACTCTTCCTTGGTAACATGCCCGTCACAAGGCCCACAGCACTGCTTCATGTGGTAATTAAGACACGGCCTCTCAAGTCCTATATCCCTCGGCAGTACGCGATTGCAGGTCCTAAGCCCATATAACTTATTTATCAGTTCAATCGTATCCTTCACAGCAGCCGCACTGGTAAATGGTCCGAAGTATCTTGACTTGTCCTTCTTCATGAGGCGGGAAAAGAGAATTCGCGGATAATCTTCTGCAACGGTAACCTTTATATAAGGATAAGTCTTGTCATCCTTAAGGAGCGTGTTGTACCTGGGGCAATGCTCCTTGATCAGGTTGTTCTCAAGAACCAGCGCCTCAAGCTCAGAATCCGTTACGATATACTCAAATCTCGCTATCTGTTTAACCATGCGGTCGATCTGAGGACCACGTCCAATATTTGCACGAAAATAAGACCTGACACGATTGTGCAGGTTTATGGCCTTTCCGACATACATGATGGTGTCGTTCTCATCACGCATGATATAGACTCCCGGGTTCTTCGGGAGCTTTTTAAGTTCTTCCTGAATGTCAAAGTTTCCCATGTTCCTAACAATAATATCACAAACACGCCATTAAGGCACCGACGAAGTGTGAGGATGTCGGTGCCTTAATGATTTGTTAAAGAGGAAAAAAAGGATACTATTAGAGGATGAGGCCATATGGCATCAAAGATTATCCTGCAGGTATCTCAAAAGAGCTGCTTCTGCTCTCACCTCGTCTTCTCCGTCGCAGGTGATGGTGATACTCTCTCCGCATTTTATGCCAAGTGACATAACACCAAACAAGTGCTTTAAGTCAACGCTGCCGCCGTTTCCCTGCGCTGTTATGCTGCAGTTAAACGTACCGGCAAGTTTTATGAGACCTCCTGCCGGAAGTGCATGAATCCCCTCGGGGTCTTTTACTGTATAAGTAAATACTTTCATAAACAGCCTCCTGCATGCACATCCGATCCGGGATACCAGAGATCACCCGAGATTAAATCTCAACTCCGAAGTGATCAAAAAGAATCTTTTCTGCTTCAGGGTTCCAAAGTCCCTGATGAGCTTTGCAGCTCTCTGTAAGCTTAGCAAAGAGCGGATCACTCTCGCCGAGCTTTTCAAAATCATCTATTGCTGTAAGAGGCATATCGATCTGTGTATAGATCAGCTTCTTACCACCGGGAATCCCCGGAAGATTACAGGTTGTCTCTGCTGCTGCATCCAGTCCTCCGATGTGAGTAACCATAACCGAAGGATTGATCTCGCCCTTGGCAGCCAGCTGAAGAGCCTCTAAGAGGTCATCGTTGTTTCCGCCTGTTGTTCCCAGAATATGAGTGCTTGTGTAGTGAGCATTGTAGAGGTTAATGTCAGCCTTGAACTGGTTGTCTGTAGGGCCTGCAAAGAAATTCATGCAGCCGTCAAAAGCCATAAGTCTGTCACCCATCTCAGCAACGCTTCTTACAGGAACATATACGAATACGTCATCATATCCGTGTCCGTCTGTGAGCTCCATGAGCTTCTGCTCTGCATCATCACCTGAAGCATTGAAGTAGATAAGCTCTACACCTTTCTCTTTTGCAAACTCAGGGCTGATAACTGATGCAGCTCTTTTAAGCTTGGCATCATCAAGATCTGTTACAACAATTCTCTTTGGCTTATTCTCAAAGCGAAGTCCATAGCTTACAGCGCCGAGACCCATAGGTCCGCAGCCGCCCATGATAAGGATGTTTCCTCCCTCTTTTGTTCCCATTGCGTGGTTATAGTTATGCTTGTTGGTGTGATAGTTTGCATGATAACCACCGATAACACAGCTCATGGGCTCTCCGAGAGATGCCTGGTAGAAGCTCTCACCGTGATAAGGAAGAAGCGCATCCAGCTCCATTACTTCGTGAGGCATGATGCAGTATGTTGCATCTCCGCCGCAGAAACGATATGAGTATCCGGGAGAATCAAGCTTGCCCTGATAGTTGAGCGCAGGCTGAAGTGCCCACTTGTCGCCAACCTTGTACTTGTCCTTCCACTTTTCTCCAACTTCTACTATAACACCTGAACACTCATGTCCTGTGATGATAGGATTTACATCGATATCCTGAGGTGCTCTCTTGTGCTTCTTGCCCTGCTTGGCAAGCTTATATGTTGACATGCAAATGCTGTCACTGATTACTTTAACAAGTATCTCATCATCCTTGATCTCAGGGAGCTCAAACTCCTCAAGTCTAAGGTCCATTTCTCCGTACATTCTAACTGCTCTGGTCTTCATTATTCCTCTCCTTCAAAAAGCTGACTTATTTCCTGTTCATTCATGGTCAAAACCTTCTCAACACCTGCCTTGTCGCAGAATGTCATTGCGATCTTCTGAAGCACGTCAAGATGCTCATCTCCGACCGCAGCGATTCCGATAACAACCTTAACCTTCTCGGGAGCGCCCCAGTCAAGGCCATCAGGAAATGTCATCATTACAAGCCCCGTCTTTAAAATATGTTTTTTTGCTTCCTCAATACCATGAGGTATTGCTACCTCATTTCCAATATATGTATTAAACACCTTCTCTTTATCCAGCATTGCCTGAGTGTAGTACTCATTGGTATACCCCTGTGATGCAAAGATATCTCCTATCTTTCTGATGACATCTTCCTTATCACTACTTGCCTGATTTATAAAGATATTCTTAGTTTCCAGTATCATGTGTACCTCCGGTTTTAAAACGCGCCTAGCTGTTCGCTAAAATAGGCCCTTAGTATCTCCTGTAGCTTGTCCTGTATGCCTTCCTCGTCTCCCCTCTTAAGAGCCGCAAGAAATTTCTCGTCCTCGATGATGGCACCGGACACCCTCCCAAGCATCTCAGCATTTTGCTGCCTGTGTTCGTCTATTGGCATTGTCATGCAGAGCGCCGCCTTAATGCCGCTTAGCTTTTGATCTGTAAAAGAGCTTTCTCCTTCCAGTCCCGCTGTTATTATCTGACAGTCTTTTACCGCCTTTGATCTGCAGTGGAAAAGAGCTATCCCTATCTCCGGGAAAAGCTGGCTCATGACCTGCTCCCTGGCGATGATGTCCGCAGCAAGTACCGCTGCCGCTCTTGGCGTGTCAGTAATATCCGCAGCTATAAGTTTTATTAGCGATTCAAGGGTCGTATCTTTTGAAACTATCAGGTGATGATACCTTCTTATAACACCTTTTACCCTTGTAATAACATTGTTGATCTCATCAAGCTGTCTTGTGAAATCATTGTTCTCCTGCCTTGCAGGCATTGATGCATATTCGTCGATCTTAACACTGATCTGCAAAACATCTCTGTTTGTGATCAGGGGACTCACCTGGCAATAATCAACACCAAGATCATCCACATTTATACTTGATATAAAAAAGTCTGTTCTGGATACGGTATGCTGTGTGATCTCATCGACGCCGTATGCCTTCAGAACTATATCCCAATCCGAGAAGTGGCTCTTTAGTTTGGCCATCATAAGCTGCGCTACCCCAAATCCGCTGGCACAGATGACACCTATTGTAACCGTACGCTTTTTGCGCTTTCTTGAGTCAATTCTCTCTTTTGCCGCACCGAAGTGCATTGCAAGGTAGCCGATCTCAGCCTCATTAGGAGCAAGATCTGTCTTTTCCTTTATGACTTCTGCTGCCTTTTCGCATTTTTCAAACACCTCCGGGTACTCCTGTTTTATCTGCAGGAGCAGTGGATTGCTGATGGTCATGTCATTCTTCATCCTGTAAAGAGCCGGTTCAAGATGTACCATGAGGCCTCTTATGAAGTCATCATCCACCCTGAGTTCTCTGGCAAGTTCCGGGTCAAAGACATCTATCATGCCATCGATTATAACCATGAGCTCATCGGTATTAATGCCGCTCTCACCGATGGTCTCGCTGGTATAGTTCAGTTTTGCTCCGTTTATGTGAAGCAGTATATTATTGACTTCCGATTCAGGAATCTCTATTGAGAACTCATCCTCCAATGCCTTTGCGATATTCTTGGCGATATCGTACCCCTTATCAAATCTGGCATCGTAGGTCTGTTCATCCACAAGCTCGCCCTGACCTATTCTCTCAACTGCAACTGCCAGATGAACAAGCAGTCCGACAAATGCATCGTTTGTCAAAAGATTAAGGTATGGCTCGTCCAGTTTTTCCAGAACCGATTCAACTTCAGAGAGGATCCCTTCATTCATAAGAGAATATATGTTATCTCCCTCTGCCGCATATTTCTTGCTCTTCATGTTCTCTGTGACATAGCGCTGCATCGCCATGCGATAGCTCTTTTCACTTCCCGAGAGCATGATCCCGTAGCCGGGTTTTCTGATAATATCCAGATGGCACTCCCCTGCCCATTCACTGATGGCTTCAAGGTCTGTGCTTATGGTCGCTTCGCTCACTCCGAACATGTCGCTGTAGTAAAAGAGCTTTTGAGGCTCTCTATTTCTAAGAAGCTCAAGCTTAAGAAGGTTCCTTCTTTGATCCTTATCGGATACCACCTGTTCTTTGCGGGCTTTGACGATCTTAAGAAGCTCTGCCTTTTTATCAGCATCGCCAACAATCAAAGATCCCTCGCCCTTTTTTCTTACAAGGGTCAGATCATAGCTCTTTAAAATACTTGAAATATAATCCGCTTCCCTTAAAATAGTGCGCTTGCTTACACCCAGAGCATCAGCGACTTCAGAATCTGTCGCCGACTGCTCTGCTTCTAACAAATATATTAAAATCTGTCTAATGCGAGGTGTAAGTTCCATTTAATCTCCGTCTTATGCTCTGAGTTCCTCAGCGAGCCGATCATACTCAGGAGCAGACATGAAGTTGCTGATTGTTATCAGTCTTGCGTTTGGAGCACTCTTTTTTGCTCTTGCAGCAAGATCCTGATGAGTTACTACTATCTGTGTGCCTTCAGGAATCTCAGAAACTGAAGCATGTGTTACTTCAATATCTCTTCTTCCGACATCGGCAAGTTTCTTTTTGAGAACGGTTGCTCCCATTGCTGATGAACCCATTCCTGCATCACATGCAAATACAATGTGCTTAACATCTGCAGCTGCTGTGCTTACAAGTGTGTCAGCTACAGTCTTAACTTCGCTTGCCGCAACACCCTTTGACTGTGCCTTCATTTCCTTCATCTGAGAAGTCGACTCCTCAAGAGACTGCTTGGAGTTTGAAAGCTTGATGATAGGAGCTGCAATAACAAATGAAACGGCTGCTGCAACTACTACTGAGAGAAGAACCATGAAGGTTGATCCCTTAGGTGCCATTCCAACGTAAGCAAAGATTGATCCGGGTGATGGAGGTCCTGCAAGACCAAGCTTAAATGCTGTGTTGAAGATCATAGCTGCTACTGATCCACCGATTGTTGCAAGGAGAAGAAGTGGATTCATAAGTACATATGGGAAGTAGATCTCGTGGATACCACCAAGGAGATGTACGATAAGTGCTCCGGGAGCTGAATCCTTTGTAACCTTATCCTTAGCAAAGAGCCAGTAAGCAACGAGTACGCCTGTACCTGCGCCGGGGTTAGTCTCGATCATGTAGAAGATTGACTTTCCTGCCTGGCTAACCTGCTCTGCTCCAAGAGGAGTAAATATGCCGTGGTTAATAGCGTTGTTAAGGAAAAGAACCTTAGCAGGCTCAACAAATATTGAAACAAGAGGCAGAATGCTGTGGCTTACAAGGAAGTCTACACCACCGTTAAGAACTGCAAGTACTCCGCCCATGAAAGGTCCGATCACATAGAAACCAACGATTGCAAGTAAAAGACCAAGAATACCAACTGAGAAGTTGTTAACAAGCATTTCGAATCCTGAAGGAATCTTGCCTTCGATTGCCTTGTCGAACTTCTTGATAACCCATCCGGCAAGAGGTCCTGCGATCATTGCGCCCATGAACATAACGTAATCTGTTCCGCAGATAACACCAACTGCCATGATGGCACCCATAACTGCTCCTCTTTGTCCTCCGACCATCTTACCACCCTGATAAGCTATAAGCAGCGGCAGTACATATTTGATCATTGGGTCAACCATTGAACTGAGCTGTTCATTTGGGAGCCAACCTGTTGCTATAAATAGTGCGGTCAAAAGACCCCAAGCAATAAATGCGCCGATGTTCGGCATGACCATTCCGCTTAAGAAACGGCCGAAGCTTTGTATTTTTTCTTTCATTTGGATTTCCCCTTCCAACCTATGCGATAGGTACGTCCCGGCACGTCTGCCGGATTTTTAAGTGTATAATCCGAACGCATTCGTTTGATGTAAGCCCATTATATTTGTGCGCAATTTGATTTTCAATTCATACATCTTTAACTTTGTCACGAGCAGAAAGTGACAAGTCCTTAAGAGTCAAAAAATGCGCGGTGTACAAGGCACCGCGCTGTGTTTTATTTGTCCAGTATTTTCTCGAATTCCTTCTCGGGCATCGGCTTGTAAAAATAATAGCCCTGAATATAATCACAGTCGTAGTTCCTAAGAAACTTAAGCTGTTCTTCTGTCTCAACGCCCTCGGCAGTGACCTTTGCACCTATCATGTGTGCAAGCCCGATTGTTGTAATGATTATTGACTCCGCCTTTTCATTTATTCCTATCTTGCGAATGAATCCCAGGTCCAGCTTGATAATATTAAAGCTGAAATTCTCAAGCATTGACAGTGAACTCATACCGCTTCCGTAATCATCAAGCAGTATCTGGATCCCCTGTTTCTGCATCTTGTTAAGATAGCCCGTAGCCTTGGCCTCCAGATCAGCATAAGCTGACTCCGTGACTTCAAATCTTATCATGGTAGGGTCCAGATCAAGGTCTTTTATCCTCTCAAAGATACTCTCTATAAAAGGAGAATCATAGAAATCCACTCTTGAGAGGTTCATGGCGCAGGGAACAATCTTTTTCTTTTTGTAGGACCTTCTTGCTATCAGTTCCATTCCGCGGCTTACAATAAAATCATCGAGCAGAGGTATTTTCCCTTCTGCCTCAATTACAGGAATGAAGTCGCCGGGCGAAACCATTCCAAGATCTTTGTGCCGCCATCTTATCAGCATCTCAGCGCTGACAATCTCTCCTGTTTTGGCATCAACAACAGGCTGATAGTATGGCTCAAATTCATTCTCATCCAGAGCTCTCTCAAAATCTGCCAAAAGGAATCTCTGCTTAATATAGTTTTCCTTCATTACATCATCGTAGTATGCGTAGAGGAGATTGCCCTTCCCGGTTTTTATATTCTTCTCAGCCAGCTTTGCCCCTGCCAGAATCTGTGTTATTCTCGATCCGGTGTTATTTATTGCATGGATTCCACATCGTATCTCATAGTTAAATTCCTTGGATTCAACTTTGAAGGTCTGACTGCACATAGCTTTGAGATTTCTGTCCTTAAGGTTCTCATTGGCAGTTATAAGCGCGAAGTGATCACTCTCAAGTCTTCCCATTATCACCGGTTTAAGATATTTCCTCAGAACATCTCTGGTCTGGAAGATGACCATATCACCGCTTTGGTCCCCAAAGAGCTCGTTTACTGCCTTGAATCCCTTTACATTGGTGTATACCAGAGAATATTTTCCCGAATCCGCGAACTCTGAAATAAAGAGCTCTGCCCTGTCCAAAAATCCTGCTCTGGAATACTCATCAGTCATGACATCATGATCCAAAGAAGAAGTGATATCAAAAAATACAAACAGTCTCCAGTCGGGATATCCCGGAACTTCCCTGACTCTGATGTTCTTTGCTCTCCGTCCTCTCTCAACATCTACATGGATGGTCCTTACAAAATTTCCCCTTTCTACAATCTCGTGGCAGATATAGGTCATGTTCATGCAATTTAAAAAGTTCTCTCTTTCCTCCTCAACTACCTTTTGAGAAAGCTTGAAAACTATGTCATTGTATTTAAGCTTCGTGCTCTCAAAGACACCCCACAGAGACTGATTAAGGTAATAAACCTCGCATACCCCATTAGTTATATTGACAGAGACGATCATGTCGTATCCGTCAGCCAGAATGGTCTTGATCACCGGCTGCTCATAGACTCCCATGTACGGAATCACAGCCCCCTCTTTGAGCGGACTTATCACTCCGTCTTCAATCACTTCGCCTTTGCCGCTAAACCTTGTTCTGCCGTTTTTTACCTTGAAGTAGCTTCCGTCTGTTATAAGATAGAACCTGCCTCCGTAACTGTCGGGCAGCACAATATCCTCGATGACATTTTTGCCATCGATGGTCATTTTCTTTATGGTGTCCGCATGGGGAATAATTTCAATGTTGGTAAGGTCAAGTCCGTCAGAAAAACGGACAAAGTTTGGATCCGCAGCTTCTCCCTTAAGCTCCGGCAAAAGATATACATTATATGCTGCATTCATCGATCCCGAACTAAGCCCTATGACAACGCCATCATAATCTGCAAGCGCATCCTTAAGGCCTATTCGTTTCATAAATGCCAGCTGTGTGGGCACATGGCCACCTGCCAGATAGATAACATTTGCCCAGGAAACAAGGTCCTTAACAGAACTATCCGGCTTTTCATCAAGTATTTTTACTTCTCCTACGGGGAGGTTTGTGAACTCAAATGCATCCAAAAGACGCTTCTTCTGATGCTCGTTCTCAGAATAAGCCTCGGGATCACAGGGAACATACAATAAATTTGCGGACTGCGGCCATTCGCCTCTAAGATCTTCAAAAAAGCCATAGCACTCCTCAGGTGGAATCTTCTCATAAGATCCCATCTCCTGATAAGGGATGAAACTTCCGGTTAGATAAAGAACCATACGCTCTTTCTCCTAAAAGCCTGTGGCCATTTAACATATCGTATATAAATCTATTGTATCACGAATTATCAATCCCTGCTGTATTAACTGTTTCTTTTTTCAACAAACTCACGATCAATAAGGCTCGACATCATTACCATAGATCAGGACACTGTCCCTCTCTGTACTTCTTGATGGTAATGTTGCAAGAAAGCAGATATTGATTAGTCCATGTACAGTTTTAGGGAGAATCTGTCCGGTCCATAAATTATAATGGACAAAACAATGATCATTCTTTTGAGAAGGCAGGAAAACTTATGGATATTTCACACAGAAAAGTAAATAAAGAACTTGTTTTTACAGACAAAAGCGGTTCTCCCATTGCAAACAAAGAAGTACATATCGAGCAGACAAACCACAGCTTCCTGTTTGGATGCGGAGCATTTGATTTCATCCCCCATGTAATGAAGGGTGATGACAGGACAAAAGAGATAACAAAGAGCTGGCTCGATATCTTCAATTACGGTACACTTCCGTTTTACTGGGGCAATTACGAACCCGAGGAGGGTAAGCCAAACAGCGAAATGCTCATGAAGACGGCCAGATACCTTCAGGGCAAAAACGTCAAAGTCAAGGGTCATCCCCTCTGCTGGCATACTGTATGCGCCGACTGGCTCATGAAATACGACAACGAGACTATTCTCAAGAAACAGCTTGAGAGAATCGAGCGCGAAGTCGTAGGTTTTAAGGGCGTTATTGACATGTGGGATGTCATAAACGAAGTTGTTATCATGCCTATATTCGATAAATACGACAACGCCATCACAAGGATCTGCAAGGAGAAGGGAAGAGTGGGCCTTATCCGCGAGGTCTTTGAAAAAGCACACGAGTGTAACCCCAATGCAACTTTGCTGCTTAATGACTTCAACACATCCATAGGCTACGAGATCCTCATCGACGGCTGTCTTAACGCAGGTGTGCCCATAAGTGCCATCGGCATCCAGTCCCACCAGCATCAGGGCTACTGGGGAAAAGAGAAACTGGAAGAAGTTCTGGATCGTTTCTCATCCTTGGGTCTTCCTATCCACTTCACGGAAAACACCCTGATCTCAGGTGAGATCATGCCGGCTCACATCGTTGATCTCAACGACTGGCAGGTAGATGAATGGCCAAGCACTCCCGAAGGAGAAGAAAGGCAGGCCCGTGAGATTGAAGAGATGTACCGTATCCTCTTTTCACATCCTCTTGTTGAAGCTATCACTACATGGGATTTCAAGGATGGCGCATGGCTTAACGCACCAAGTGGCTTCCTGAGAAAAGACCTATCGAAAAAGCCTTCTTATGAGATGCTTAAAAAGCTTGTAAAAGATGAGTGGTGGACTGACACCACAGTTAAGACTAACGAGAACGGCCGTGTAAACTTCTCCGGCTTTAAGGGTGAATACAAACTGACCGCCGGCGATATCTGCGCGGATGTGACTCTCACCGACGATCAGGGAATGGTTGTTAAACTTGTTTGATCAGAACCTGCATATATTAGAATAGGGCTTTCGCACTAATTCTTAGTGCGAAAGCCCCGTATGTCTCTATGAATCAATCTTTCTTATCAAAATCTTCAGGAACGTGAGAAAAAAGTCCCTGGCTCTGAACAGGCTCTGATGTCTCCTTGTCCTGCGCCTCAGGCTCTTCTACAACCTCGCGAAAATCCTGAACTTCAGGTTCTGCGCTCACCGGCTGCTCGTTAGCTGCTCCGTAGGCGTTCTCTGCCGGCTGTTCTGTAACAGGTTCTTCTTTCTTGGGCTTTTTAACCGGAACATCTTCACCAACCCTGGCTGACTCAGCCCTTGTGGCATAGATTCTTCCCTCTTTTGCCTTCTCCTGCTCTTCTTCTGTGGGTTCAGGAAGATTCTCAACCTCGCGATAAATCTTCATGAACTCCTTACCGGTGATGGTTTCTTTCTCAATAAGGAACTGAGCAATCTTGTCCATAGCATCAAGATGCTCGCTGATGATCTTTTTGGCCTTGTCATAACACTCTGCAAGGAGCTTCTGAACTTCGGCATCTACTTCTGCGGCTGTCTGATCTGAGCAGTTAAGTACTCTGTTTCCGTCAAGATACCTGTTCTGTATAGATTCAAGCTGCATAAGTCCGAACTTATCACTCATACCAAACATGGTGATCATGCTGCGCGCCATGTTTGTCGCTTTCTCGATATCATTCTCAGCTCCGGTGGTTACTGTGTTAAAGATAACTTCCTCGGCAGCTCGTCCACCAAGGCTGACAATTATGTCATCTATGATCTCATCTTTGGTCTGAAGGAATTTCTCATCCTCGGGAACCTGCATAACATATCCGAGAGCTCCCATAGTTCTGGGAACGATTGTGATCTTCTGAACCGGTTCTGTATTCTTCTGAACCGCACTGATAAGTGCATGTCCAACCTCGTGATAAGATACGATCTTTCGCTCTGCCTTGCTGAGGATTCGGTCCTTCTTCTCTTTTCCTACAAGAACCTGCTCAACGGCTTCCATAAGATCCTGCTGGCAGACATATTCCCTGTGAGCTTTAACGGCGTTGATGGCTGCCTCATTGATCATGTTGGCAAGGTCGGAACCTACTGCTCCGCTGGTTGCCAGGGCAATTCCCTTAAGATCGACTGTTTCATCCATCTTGACATCCTTGGAGTGAACTTTGAGGATTTCCTCACGTCCCTTAAGGTCAGGCTTATCAACAATGATACGTCTGTCAAATCGTCCGGGTCTGAGCAGCGCCTTATCAAGGATCTCAGGTCTGTTGGTCGCACCAAGAATAAGTACACCCTTGGAGGAATCAAAACCGTCCATCTCTGAAAGAAGCTGGTTAAGAGTCTGCTCTCTCTCCTCATTGCCTCCACCGTACTTGCTGTCACGGCTTCTTCCGATGGCATCAATCTCGTCTATGAAAATAATGCATGGTGCATTCTTGCTTGCTTCATTAAACAGATCTCTTACTCTGCTGGCACCCACGCCGACATAGAGCTCGATGAAATCTGAACCTGCCAGTGAGAAGAAAGGAACATGTGCTTCTCCTGCAACAGCCTTGGCAAGAAGTGTCTTACCTGTTCCGGGAGGTCCAACAAGAAGCGCTCCCTTAGGAAGCTTAGCTCCGATCTTGGCATACTTGGATGGGTTATGGAGGAAATCCACAACTTCCACCAAAGACTCCTTTGCCTCATCTTCACCCGCTACATCCTTAAATGTAACTCCGGTCTCCTTCTGAACATAGACCTTGGCATTGCTCTTACCTACACTCAATGGTCCGCCGCCTCGTCCCATTCTCTTAAAGATGACGGAGAGAAGGAGCCACATCAGAAGAATCGGCGCGATATAATAAAGAAGAAACGTAAGAATTGCACCTGAGCTGTCGGGAACTTCGCTT
This sequence comes from uncultured Butyrivibrio sp., assembly GCA_946623755.1. Classification (GTDB taxonomy): domain Bacteria; phylum Bacillota; class Clostridia; order Lachnospirales; family Lachnospiraceae; genus Butyrivibrio. The sequence continues at coordinate 34,849 of CAMORK010000015.1, forward strand.
GATACCTCGACTCCCGCATCCAGCATTCTCTGAGTCAGGACACTGTCCTCTTCTGCCTTACCTGTGTAGTAAGTAACCGTGGTATATCCTGTGAGGGAATACCCAAAGCCAAGCTGGTCTTCTGCCTTTGTTTCCTTTGGATAGATGTTGATCCTGTCGTCCTCAATAACGATCTTCTCTATCTCTCCGGCTTCTACCTTTGCAATAAAGTCGGAGTAAGAAACTTCACTGTTGGTGTTTTCAGAAAATGCCCTCAGAAAATAGGTCATGAGAAACATTGTTACCAGTGCTGCCACCAACAACAGTATTAAATTTTGTCGTCTCGGAGAATTGCCACCGCCCCCTCCGAGAGGGTTGTTGTTATTTCTTTGATTTTGATTATTGTCCATATATTTTCCTACTTCCTTAAATGTCCGTTCATGCTATAATAAGAAGGATATTTTAACTATAACATAGAATTATATCGTGTACAATCGATTTAATCAAGGGGAGGCGAAAATGGCAGTAAAATACATCTTTGTGACAGGTGGTGTTGTATCAGGACTTGGAAAAGGAATCACTGCTGCGTCGCTTGGGCGTCTTTTAAAGGCCCGCGGCTACAAAGTTACAATGCAGAAATTTGATCCTTATATCAACATCGATCCGGGTACAATGAATCCGGTTCAGCACGGAGAGGTATTCGTTACCGAAGATGGAACAGAAACAGACCTCGATCTTGGTCACTATGAGAGATTCATTGACGAGAACCTCGACAAGAATTCCAATGTTACCACAGGTAAGATATACTGGTCAGTACTTCAGAAGGAGCGTCGCGGTGATTACGGCGGAAGAACCGTTCAGGTAATTCCTCATATCACCAATGAGATAAAGAGCAAGTTCTACCGCAACTTCACAGATGATGAGACACGTATCGCCATCATCGAGGTTGGCGGAACAGTCGGAGATATTGAGTCTCAGCCATTCCTTGAGGCCATCAGACAGTTCCAGCACGAAGTAGGACATGAAAATGCAATGCTTATTCTTGTATCTCTCATCCCTTACCTTCGCTGCTCACAGGAGATCAAGACAAAGCCCACACAGTCTGCTGTTAAGACTATGCAGGGAATGGGACTTCAGCCCGATGTAATCGTCTGCAGAAGTGAACTTGAGCTTGATATTGAGACCAAAGAGAAGATAGCTCTTTTCTGTAATGTTCCTTCAAGCCATGTACTTAACAACCTTGACCTTGAATACTTATATGAAGCACCGCTTGCCATGGAAAAAGAGCATCTGGCTCAGGTTGCATGTGAGTGCTTAAACCTTGAATGTCCCGAACCTGACCTTACAGACTGGAAGGCAATGGTTGACACTCTCTACTCACTCAAGCATGAAACAAGGGTTGCCCTTGTAGGTAAATATACTCAGCTCCACGACGCATACATAAGCGTTGTTGAAGCCCTCAAGCACGGTGGTATTTCCAATCAGACCGCAGTTGATATCAAGTGGGTTGACTCAGAGGAAGTTACTGAGGACAATGTAGCCGAGATCCTTTCAGACGTTGACGGACTTATAGTTCCCGGCGGATTCGGCGATCGTGGTATCGAAGGTATGATAACCTCCATCAAGTATGCAAGAGAGAACAACCTTCCGTTCCTTGGTCTTTGCCTTGGAATGCAGCTGGCAATCGTAGAGTTTGCCCGCGATGTTGTTGGTTACACAGATGCTCACTCAATTGAGTTTGATCCCAATACACAGCATCCTATGATAGCTCTTTTACCTGATCAGAACGGTGTTGAAGATATCGGCGGAACACTTCGTCTTGGTTCATACCCTTGCGTTCTTGATAAGGACTCCAAGGCTTATGAGCTCTTCGGAGATGAGAATATCACAGAGCGTCACCGTCACAGATATGAGGTTAACAACGATTACAGGAACGTACTTGTTCAGAACGGCATGAAGCTCTGCGGAATGTCACCTGATGGCAGGATCGTTGAGATGATCGAGCTTCCGAGCAATGATTTCCACATGGCAACTCAGGCTCATCCGGAGCTTAAGAGCCGTCCAAACAGACCTCATCCTCTTTTCAAGGGATTCATTAAGGCTTCCCTTGAACACGAAAGCAAGAGAAAATAATATTATTGCGACGATAAAGGCTTTCCTCTTGGCGGAGGAAAGCCTTATTTTTGGGTTTGGGGTTATTATGATCCGGATGAGTGTTCTGATTCGGTCAGTTGTTCGGATTTTGTTGCTTGGATTCCGTGCCGTAGACTTCGATCTGGGTCAGCGCCGGGAAGGGGCTTGGGTCATCGGCTTTTATCAGGTTTCCGAGCTTGATCCATTCGATTCCCTTTCTCTTAATATCGAATATGTGCGGCTTCTGAACTTTCTTGTCCATATTTATGATCTCGCTGCTGCCGTTGGAGAAGGTAAATGTTCCCTGAATCCACCAGTTGTCGTGGGGGAAATCCGCTCTTGTGTAGAGCACGATCCTGTCTATATCCACCTTTCTTCCAAAGTCCAGCGTGATCTCTGCATCGTCCTGTCTGTTTATACCCCAGGATTCGTATGGCCACTCGCCATGGGAAAGGGTTGCTTTGCATCCGTCTATTGCGTTACGTGCTGCAAACACGGCTTCGCCTCTGGTCTCAACGTTGGCGCTGGCATGCGGATAAACTCCTGATACTTCATGCTGGTCAAAGGGATTAAGGGCCAGGTTTCTGTAGGCTTTAATCTCGTATTCTTCTGCCTTTCTGATAGTGACTATATGCCTGTTACCAAAGAATGACAGGGGATTGTAGCTTGTCTTTTTCTCATAAAACGGAACAGTGAAAAGAACTGTCTCCTCTTTTATCAGTACCAACGCAGGATCGATGGTTGCATCCACCTTCACCACATAGAACTCACCGGGAGTTATTCCGGAGAACTCGATGATGTCGCCCTTCCTGTACTCTCCATCCCAGGCAAGGATTACTTCTTCCTCGCCGGTAGCTTCTGCTTTCGGAACATGGTCCCAGTCGTTATATATGCTAATCTTCATACTTTTCCTCTCTTCTGTTGGTCGCGTGAGTCACCGGGGACGTTTCAGTTTGACTCATTTTTCTTTGCCCACGGGGCACTTTTTCAACTATAGGTAGAAAGATTTAAAGGTTAAAATTTTCAAATGCCCAATTTTCTACGCCCACAGCCAGTTTTTTGTTATATGGGTAGAAAATGAAGAATCAAATTCTACGCCCACAAGCATCTTTTACTCATATAAGTAGAAAATATGTCCAAGATTACTTTTTAATCAAATTTCCTTCTACGCCCACGGAGCATTTTCCCCGCTATAGGTAGAAAATTTGATGCCTAACACTTTGGCTTAAACTGAGAATCTGCCTTCGATGCCATAGAAGTCAATCACTCTTACTTCTCCGCTCTTTAAATAAATCTTCACAGGGCCGTAGCCGCCGCAGTTCTGGGAATCTGTGTATTCCACTTTCTTTATAGGAAAGATTTCATCCTCAGTAAAATCCTCAAGTGACTCCTTGGTAATAACCTGTGAGATGAGGAAGTAGGGCTCGTACCCATACTGCTTCTCTCTGATTGTCTTGGCGTACATGACGACGGACTTTTTGCTGTCGGGATTTGTCCCTTCAGAGTCGATGCGCTCTATACTGCTCCAGCCGTCAAACACAGTAAAGGCCATCTGCTTCTCTTTTCCCGTGTGATCATGTCCCTTAAGGACTGCAGCTCTGGCACCGTCCTTCTCCAAAAATGTGACATCTGTGCCATTATCAGGAAAGCCAAATGCACCCAGGGTAATCTCAATCGGCCTTCTGTACATACGTATCTTGTCGGCTCTTATGATTCCGTAGGGAACAGCAAAGTCTGCCAGATCAATGGCTGTGCGCCAGTGACACTCTGTCTCCATCTCGTAGTCAAAGAACTGTCTCCTGTAGAGAACATCATCCTTTTCACCCGCCCAGTAGGTGACATTACCGCGAAGAACAGTATCCTCATCCGTGTACCTTATCACATACTGCTGGGATTCCACCGCTCTGTCCACGGTTGCCTCCCACGGGAATTTGGTGTTAAAGACAAGCTTGGAATAATTGTTCATACCATGCTCATCATCTTTATGCTTAACAACCTTACCTGTCCTGAGCTCTGTTATACCATTAGCTTCATGGTTTGCCATGCAAAGTCCGGGACCATCCAGCGTCCATACCTTTGTCTCATTCTCTTTAAGTTCATCCCACAGGCCGTTATTCTCCCTGGCTGTCCAGAATGGATGATCCTCCGGAAGATGCAGGCACAAAAGAGCTTTTGCCAGCCAGAAGGGTGATTCCGCGCAGGAGTAGCCCTGAAGGAGCGGCGAAAACGGTCCGTAGAACCCAAGAGTCGGCACGCCTTCCCACAAGAAGTCATCTCTTGTAAAAAACTGCAACAGTGATCCTGAGCAGATACGCCTTGCCTGTCCCGGATCCACTGATGGATTTCTCATCATGAGATTCCCGTCGATTGCACTGGTGGCTGCGTTTCTGTAAATCCCGCTCCTGCCCCACATATTGGTAAATCCGTCCCTGTCAAAGAAATACGGATATGTCTTCATTAGTTCATTAGAGTTCTCTTCAAATCTCGCTGCGATAAACGGCTCTTTTTCATAGCCATACCAGTTGTTCCAGATGGCTGTGTACATGTTAAAAGCCCAGCAGGAGTAATAGTCAAAAGAATGCCCATCGCGATACCAGCCATCGCCAACGTAATAATGAAGAATATTCTCGGCGTGATCTCTCATGATATCCTCGTCGATCTCATATCCGTTCATATAAAGGAAAGCGAGATCCAGCATGTTAAAGAGCCTCCAGTTTTGGGGCACTGTGTTTGCATGTGCAAAGTCAGACAGAAAATCTGCGATCCTGTCCTTCTCCTCTTTACTGTACTTATCCCAGATTTCCTCCGCTGACATCCACAGGCAGATGACAAGAGCCGCAGTCTCCACAGTCTGCTGATAGGCAGCAAACAGATTTCCGCTCTCATCTGCGCTCTTCATATCTGTGTAGTTCAGGACGTAGTTCGCATCCCCCGGAGTTACTGCAGAAAGTACCTGCTTTGCATAGTAGTCCCTGACATTTATTCCGTTAAGCTCAAGGTCCGGCTTGATATGCAAAAGAGGCGCAGCAATGAAAAAAGATCTTGCCAGTCCCTCAAACACTTCCGCCTTATAGCGCCACTGAGGATGTCCCGGCTGCGGGTATGTTATCTTAGTCTCATACCTTGGCATAACCACCGGATCTTCGATTGATTTCAGATTATTAAACACTCCGGAAAGAAGGTACTCTGCCGCTTCTATCCAGCTCTCTCTGGTAAGCCCTGTGTAAGGGCTGAGTTCAAAGTCTGTATGTTCAGGTTTAAATACCATCTTCTCTCCCCCGCGCTGTCAGAATATCCTAAGCGCCTTGTCATCAAGCTTCATCAGTGCTTCTATAAAGTAATAGTCACCATAGATAATTGACATATTGTGGCCATCGCCGTGATAATCAACGGCGCAGTTGTTAAGGAGATTGTCAGTATCAAGGCCCCAACTGCATCGCTTTTCGTCCAGTGTCTTAAGAAGCTTAACAGCAGCATCCAGATATTTATCTCCTCCGTCCTCCAACTGCTGTGCCAGTTCGATAAGACCGGAAGCCGTGATTGCTGCTGCCGTGGAATCCTCAAGGTCCACGTCTTTGGGCTGTCTGTAGTCTATCGGCACAAGGAAGCTTTCAGGCATTTCAGAAAGTACATAGTCTGCGATCTTCTTTGAGGTCTCCAGATATTTCTTTTCCCCGGTATAACGGGCCGAGAGCGCAAAACCGTAAATTCCCCAGCTCTGTCCTCTTGTCCAGGAGGAGCCTTTCGCGTATCCCTGGCCTCCAAGTGTTTCTGTCATCACGCCTGTGAAAGGATCAAAAACCACAATATGATTGACGGATCCGTCCTCTCTTACAAATTCCTTCATGGCTGTGTCCGCGTGAGCAACAGCCATCATCTTAAACCTGGGGTCCGTGGTCTCTTCTGATGCCCAGTAAAGGAGCGGAAGATTCATCATACAGTCGATGATGGCATAGCCTCTTCTGTCCACATTGTCCCAGTTGTTCCATGCTCTGATAAAGTTGCCTGCAAGGTTAAATCTTCCTGCCATGTTGTTTGCAGCCAGCATGGCCCTGTTAAGGGACTCTCCGTTCTTTTCAAGCTTGTATCTGATCACGGAAGTCGGCAGCCACTTAAAGCCATTATCGTGATCCAGCCCCTCTGAAGTCATGAGGTTCTTATCAAGCTTCTGTTCAACTCCGATGGCCTCCTGCCTGAACATCTCATTTCCTGTCAGGGCAAAGAGCTGCCACATTTCGCCGCCCCAGAAGCCGTTAGTCCACCAGCAGGGGTCAGATACGCTCTTGTCATCGAACTTTCCGTCAACTGTAGTGTATGGAATCTTGCCCAAGTTTCTCTCCGTGACAGGAACCATCTTGTCTTCTATCTTTTTAAGGGTCTTAAGGACCCATGCTCTCTCGTCATCTTTCAGAGCTCTCATTTGTATATTCCTCCGTTTTGTCTTTTAACTGATATGCATCCTGAGCCTGCCACCTGCGCTCATCCTGATCAAAGTCCTGTAAACTTCATGTTTCCAGGATATCTTAAGTCTCTCATCGGTTATGGGATAAGTCTGGATATCAATGACTTCTCCTCCCGACACACTTACTCTGCCAAGGCTTCCTACACTGATCACACACTCTCCCGATATGCCCTCTTCTCTCTCCGGCCTCTCATATGTCATCAGTGTCAAAAGAGCTGTCGCACTTCCGTCATACTCATCCCAAATATCAATGCCGCTTCCCTTCTCATGGGTAATGGTCCTATGGTATCTCCGGACCTCTCCATCTCCGTAAGCTCCTGCAATATCCATGGACAGCATGCTACTATCTTTTGATCCTTCGGATGGCAAACAGCATATAACATCCCTTGCAGCAAACTCTTTTCCATCGCTCTGCATAAGGATATTACTGTCATGATAGTCCTCTGCAGCATCACTTCCAAGCCGGGATATTTTTAATTCAGTATCATTTTTTATAAATGTAGGTACGTTATGGAACTGGGACTGCATGGTCCAGATCTCATAGCGCCTGTCGGAAAACGTCTCCCTTGTATATGTTCCAACCCCGAGATCGATGATTAAAGGCTTCCCGTCCTTATATATGGTAAAGGATCCCGCATCGTTATGGTTGTGGCTGTCTGCATTGTTTCCCGCTTTGGCGGCACAAACGTAAGTCTCATCCCTGCTGATCAATAGCCCTGTGCTCTCAAAGAATGCATCTTCGCACAGGCTTGTACTTACCGGATACCCCATCATCTCCTCATAGTTCATGGCCTGAAGCACATGGTAAAAGAGATTTATCTCTTCCTTGAGGATCCTGTCCTGATTGTCAGCCTTTCTGAAGTCAGCAGCAGCAAAAGACGAGAGCACCTCATCTCTGCAGAGCTTTCCAAAAAGGAACTCCCTTGAAGTCCTTCTGGGACACACGGCTGCGCAGTCCGCGAAGTTCACGTATATATTGTCAGTCACATTCATCCTGACGATGTAGCTTGCAATGTTCTTTATCAGAGGTTCTTTGAATATCTCCTCAAAGCCGCTTCCTTTAAGGGCATCAGACATAAGGTACAGAGCACCGAACAGGCAAAGTCCTGCGTGGGAGTAATACTGCGCCCCCTCGTTACAGCACCCGTCGTCCCCGTACTCATCAAGGAAGAAATCCAGAGATCTTGCCGAACTCTCAAGGTACTGCTTTAGCTCTTTTTCCTCAAAAAGTCCTTCCGGCCTTGTGAGCGCACAGATAAGCACGTTCTGGATGATCCAGGGTGTCCAGTTGCACATGGGCTGCCTGCCGTCTCCCATCCACCAGAAATGCTCGGTTTCATAGGGCGTAAAAATTCTCTCTTTCAAGGCGCGTTCTATGACTTCGCTGATATCAGAGCTCTTTTCCCTAAGGACAGGGCGAAGCAGATACTCAGCAAATGCCAAGAGTGCTCCCGTCTCAGCGGCAAAAAGATCAATTATCGGGTGAAGGACATCGGGCATCACCTGCTGCTTCTGATCCCTGACATGTGTGTTATGGGCAGGAAGACACCATGAGCTCTCCGACAGGATCAGATATATCCCGTCAAGGATATCCGGAAGAAATCTCTCCTTGTTCTCTGCAAGCTCCGCCATTACAAGGCTGCAGAGCTTTCTCCTTCTGGAAAAATACAGCTCCTCAAACCTTACCCTGTTTCCATTATTTGAAAACTCCAGATAGTCGGACAAGAGGATAACTGACCAGGGCTCTGCCATAGCTTTTGTGCCCTCATCTATAAGAATATCTTTTAGCGAAGCGGGAAGTGAATCGTATTCCTTCCTGCCTGTGATGTCAGGACACAAAGAAAACGCGCACAGTGAGCGCGTTTTCTGAAAGTAGTTGTATACAAGATGTCTGTGTGAAATCTCTTTTGCCATCCTATTATCCCTTTACAGCACCGGTAGTAATTCCGGCAACAAAGTACTTCTGAAGTGAAATAAACACAATAAATACCGGTATTAATGATAACACAGATGCTGCCATGATAAGGCCATACTCGGCGGAATACTGCGAAATAAACATCTTCAGTCCTATCTGCAATGTCTTCTTGGACTCAGTGGTCAGATAGATGAGTGGTCCAAGGAAGTCATTCCAGGTATTAACGAAGGTAAAGATGATCAGTGTAGACAGCGCCGGCTTTGAGAGCGGAAGCATGATCTTGGCATAGATCTCGTACTCGCTCATTCCGTCGATCCTTGCTGCCTCGCAGAGTGAATCAGGGATTCCCTCGTAGAACTGCCTCATCAGGAAAACTCCGAAAGCGGAGAATGCCTGAAGTATGATGATGGCCAGGTGTGTATCTGCAAGTCCCAGGCTTCTCATGAACATGAACTGAGGAACCATGTATACCTGCCACGGTACAGCTATGGTTGCAACATATGCAAGGAACAAAAGATTTCTTCCCTTGAACTCAAGCTTGGCGAACGCATAGGCTGCAAAGCTTGATGTCAGCAGCTGAAGGCATGTTACGATAATGGTCAGCTTGGCAGTATTTAGTGTGAACTTTGCCAGAGGGATCTTGGTCCAGATATCAATGTAGTTCTGCCATCTGGGCGCCGTTGGTATCCACTCGAATGGTATTACAAATACGTCTTTGTTAAACTTCAGCGATGCGGAGATCATCCAGACGAAAGGCACAAGCATCATAAGTGCCAGGAGGATCAGCAGCGCATAGATTATGATATTTCCTATTATGCGATTGTTCTTTTTGCTCTTCACTTTTGTTTCCTCCCCGTCAGTCGTTAGCGTAATTCTTCTCACCCCTGAACTGGATGAGCGTAACAACAAGAACTATGGCAAAGAGCACCAGTGCTGACGCAGAAGCTCTTCCCAGCTTCCAGTTTCTGAAAGCCTCTTCATAGATGTAGTAAACAAGAACGATGGCGCTCTTATTAACAACACCGTTGGAACCTCCTGCCAGCATATAAACAATGTCATATACCTTGAAGCAGTTGATTGTAAGCATGATCGTTACAAAGAATGTGGTGGGCTTAAGCTGAGGAACAGTGATGTTCAAAAATTTCTGCCATGCATTTGCCCCGTCAAGGGAAGCAGCTTCGTACAGATCTTCGCTTATTCCCTGAAGTCCCGCCAGATAAATTACCATATAATAACCCATGTTCTTCCACACGGAGAACATGATAATTGTCAACATTACTGTACTGGATGATGCTGCCCATTTAAGCGGCTGTCCATGAAGTACGTTCATAATAAACTGATTCACTATTCCGCCCTTGGCCGGTGTAAAGAGCATGTTCCATACAGCGGCAACGGCAACAAGTGAAGCAACATAAGGGAAGAAGGCAACAGTCCTGAAAAAACTCTTTCCCTTTATCTTCTGATTGAGAAGTATAGCAAGTGCCAGCGCCATAACCAGAGTTATGGGCACCGTGAATATACTGTAGATAATTGTGTTTTTCAGAGCAGATGTAAATCTGTCATCTGCAAATATCTGCGTGAAGTTGCTAAGACCCACAAACTTCATCGCATTACTTCCGTCCCACTCAGCAAAAGACATAAGCAGAGCCAGGATTATAGGTCCAAGGGTAAATACTGCAAACCCTATAAAGTTCGGTGCAATAAATGAATAGGCAACCAGATTTCTTTTCCTCTGGCGTCTCTTCATATTCTGTTCCATAGCAGTAAGTTCTGCAGCCATGTGCGTTTCCTCGTTTTCCTTCGATAGCGTTTTTCCTAAAAAGAGCACTTGAATTAGGGCTTTCCTGAAATTCAAGTGCTCCTTCTTTTTGGTATCTGATTATAATTTATTACTGAGCAAGAACTGCCTGAACACCTTCGTTCATTGCAGCGATACCATCATCAACACTTACTTCCTCGTTCATGATAAGGTCGTGCTGCTCGTTGAGAACTGTCTCGATCTCAGATGACTTGTCGTTTGCAGGCATCTCAAGATATGTGTGGCTTGTCATAAGAGCTTCCTTGGAAGCTTCATCTGTTGGGAAGCCATCCATTGATGCGATGATGTCAACGATTGTCTTGTTTGTCATAGCAGGGATGTTACCTGTAGAAGCCATAACCTCTGCACCCTCAGCGCCACTTACAAACTTAACGAAATCCCAAGCTGCATCCTTGTTAGGAGCTGATGTAGGAACTGCAAGAGCTGTGATTGTTGAAAGAGTTGATCCTGCCTCAACACCGTCAGCGTGAGGATACTTAACAATACCCCAGTTTGTGCAGTCTGTGTACTCGCCGTCTTTGA
>CAMORK010000016.1 GCA_946623755.1 uncultured Butyrivibrio sp.
ATCAGGAAGTGCAGTACAAGCGCCCCGACGCTCAGGACCTCATGGAGAAGATGGACATTCAGTATCTGACTGCCAAAAAGATCTCAGAGAGAGTCTGCGCAGCACTTGATGAGGGCAAAAAGCCTTCTGAGATCGATTTTACAGGATATGAGAAATACAAGGCGGCAGTAATTGATATACTTGAGTCCGGAAGACGTTATCTGGGCCAGATGGACCTTAATATTAAGTCTGATCTTGTTTGGGAGCATTACAGAAATACACTTAAGGCTCTTTCAGGATACGGCGCTAAGATTGTAAGACTTGATGCCTTTGCCTATGCGCCAAAGGAACCCGGCAAGAAGAATTTCCTCAATGAGCCCGATACCTGGGATGTTCTTGAGAGGGTAAAAGAGATTGCTGATGAGTTCGGCGTTTCCCTTCTTCCCGAGATCCATGCAAGCTACAGCGAGAAAATCTATGAGACTGTAGCTGGCAAGGGATATATGACCTATGACTTCTTCCTTCCCGGCCTTCTCATCTATGCAATTGAGAATAAAGACGGATCGGTTCTTAGAAAATGGGCTGAGGAGATTCAGGAAAAGAAGATCCGCGTAGTCAACATGCTCGGCTGCCACGACGGTATTCCGCTTCTTGATCTCAAGGGAATCCTTGCAGAAGAAGACATACAGAAGATGATAGATACTATCGTTGGAAGAGGCGGTTTTGTAAAGGACCTTCACGGAGCCAAGAACATGTACTACCAGGTAAATGCAACATATTACAGTGCTCTTGGAGAGGACGACAAGAAGATGCTCTTTGCAAGAGCAATCCAGATGTTCATGCCAGGCAAACCCCAGGTATGGTACCTTGATCTCTTTGCAGGTAAAAATGATCACGAAGCAGTAAAAAGAGCCGGAGCCGGCGGACATAAGGAGATAAACAGAACCAATCTTACCATGGATCAGATCGCGGATGCCATGAACATGGATGTGGTTAAAAAGCAGCTTGAACTTTTAAGGTTCAGAAACACAAATCCTGCCTTTGGATTTGATTCAAAGCTTGATATCAGGACAGAGGGCAGCATAATGACCTTCACTTGGACAAAGGGTGAAAACAAAGCAAGTCTTAGGGCAGACTTCTCTGATTATAGTTATACAATTGAATAAAACTTGATATAATAATATAAGAGAAGTGAACGATATCAGGATAACACAGGAGAGCCTATATGCCGCGAATACTTATAGTTGATGATTCTGCCGTGAATCGCAATATCCTCAGGAATATATTGGAAAAAGAGGGCTTTGATGTAATTGCGGAGGCGGAGAACGGAGAAACCGGTATTGATGAGTATCTGGATAAATCACCGGACATCGTGACTTTGGATATTTCCATGCCGGGGATTGGTGGAATTGAGGTCCTTAAGCATATCAAGGAGCATAATCCCCATACTAAGGTAATTATGCTTTCCGCGGATGGCGGGCAGAAAGAGAGGGCTGCCGAATTAGGAGCTGATGAGTTCATCACAAAACCTTATCAGATATCAGAGATAATGAATGCTGTAAAGAATTGCAGTTAATATAAAAGTCAGGGAGATCATCACAACATCCCCCTGACTTTTTAATTTAAGTTGAAATTACGGCTTTTGCTATTTACTTCTTTAGATAGATAAGATAATACATGACTCCGACACAGAGACCGCCACCTATAATATTTCCGATGGTAACAGGAATGAGATTGGTGACAAAATAGCCAAAGAGTGAAAGTCCGTCAGCGCTGATACCGTAGACATAGGAAGCTATCATTCCGGCGGGGATAAAGTACATGTTTGCAACGCAGTGCTCGAAGCCGCCTATGATAAAGAGCATGACAGGGAACCATAATGAGAGCACCTTGCCTGCCAGCTCGTCTGCTGCAAAGGAACACCATACGGCCATACATACCAGGATGTTGCAGAGAATTCCCTTAAGGAGTCCGTCGGTAAAAGAGATTCCGGACTTGGCAACGGCTGTGCTTACAACAGCTTCTGCGAGCGCACCGTCTGCAAAGGCATATGTGTGAGAGTAATTTGCCAAAAGAGCTATAAAAAAGGCGCCAACCATATTTCCAAGATAGACGATGACCCAGTTCCTCAGCATTCCTGTAACTGTGGCTTTTTTGCTCATCACCGGAACGATGATCAGACAGTTCCCGGTAAAGAGTTCTGCGCCACCTACCAGCACCATGAAAAGACCTATTGGGAAAACCACGCTGCTGACAAGTCTTCCGACTGAAGGGTTCGGAGCACATACCGATGCGATCTGACTGCCCAGACCTCCCAGTGCTATGAAAGCTCCTGCCATGATTCCCAGTAAAAAGGTCTTTCCAAAACTCATGCCCGTTTTGGCGGTTCCGACGGTTTCGTAAGTGGTTGCGATAGCAGCTGGTGATTTCATGAGAGCCTCCTTTGAACTTATAATTACTTCTACATCATATAGTATCTCAAATATATTTTCAATACAAGATATTGAACACTGGTGTGGGACGTTTTAGCGTTTTTTAATGTACGTTTTCTTAAGGGCATGGTAGTATATAAATAATAACTCCAATTAAGAAGGAAGTTCTATGGCCGGAAAAAAGAAAGAAAAAAAGAAAAAAAGAAAGTCCCTCACCAGGCAGATCATACACATTATCATTGCTGCGCATTTTATAGCGATTGCCCTGGTGCTCTTTGTTTCGAGGTTTTATTTGATAAATGAGACTTTTGATGATGCAACGGAAATTGCAGATGTAGCCCTTGACGGTGCTGTTCAGGTTGTGGAAGCACTTAATATGGATTACACCAAAAGTCTGGATCCTGAGGTCAATGCTGCCATAAGGGAGAGTTTTACAAGATTTTGTAAACGGGCTGAAATTGCATATCTGTACCTGTATACCATAGATAAAAGCGGAAATATCCTTCATCTGGCAAGTGCATCCGGAACCCCTGAGAATGATGAGAGAGTAAGAGAGCTGTATGGGAACGGACAAACAGAAAACAGAGAGCTTACTGATTATGAGAATTATCTCATGTACGGCGGGGATATAACTAACAATTCAGATTTGATCGTAAATGATCTTGGATATTTCTTTAGCGGTTATATGGGATTATATGATGATGACGGGAATCTTGAAGGTATTCTCAGAGCGGACTTTGATCTCTCCAAAATAATCGGCAAAATGTTGCAAAAGATAATTACCTATCTACTCGTGGGAGTAATATCATTTATTATTACCACGATCTCGTCTGTTGTTCTTTTAAGGCATGATGTGGTAAATCCGGTAAAGAGTCTTTCAAAGAATATGACGAAATTTACCGGGACAAAAGAAATTGTCACTCTTGAGAACAAATCAAAATACTTAAATGAGATAACCGACATAGAAAGCTCTTTTGACACTATGCAGAAGGAGATAAAGAGCTATATGGATGATATAGAATCTCTTACAAGAGATAAAGTCCAGACCCAGACCCAGGTAGACATTGCCAGGAGAATACAGCTCGGTATAGTTCCCGAAACAAGTAACTATATCAAAAATCACTCCTATGTCTATGCTACCAGCAAGCCTGCGATTGATGTGGGCGGAGACTTCTATGATATTTTTGAACTTGATAAGAGAAATATATGCATAGTTGAGGCTGATGTTTCCGGAAAGGGTATTTCGGCAGCTCTTTTCATGATGATGATGCGCAGCATAATAAGGGAGAAGATCAAGTCGGACAAGGACCTTAGCCGTGCTCTCTCTGAAGTAAACTTAGATGTTTGCTCATCCAATCCAGAGCTGATGTTTGCAACAGTTTTTGCCCTTACACTTGATACTCTGACGGGAGAAATTGTTTACTGCAACGCGGGACATAATCCGCCTGTGTTCTTTGACGGAGCTAAGGCAAAAGAGCTTGAGGTAGAACCCAATGTTGTCGTGGGCTTTGAGGGAAATTCGACCTTTACCTCCGGCAGTATGAAATTAAAGGACGGCGAAGGCCTTTATATCTACACGGATGGTGTCACTGAGGCCATCAACACATCTGATGAGCAGTTTACGATAAAGCGAGTGGAGGACACCATAAAGGCATCCTCCAAAGAAAGTCCTGAGCTTATCATAAAGACGATCACGGATAACTTAAATGATTTTGCAAAAGGCAAGGATCAGTTTGACGACATAACACAGATCGCCATTCTCTACAAAGACAGTGGACAGGCATCAGAGAGTATTTAAGCTCTGCCTTTTTCTTAACTGCTTCATGACGTAGATATACAGGATTATGGAGAATATACCTGCCGTAAGCCATGCCGAAGCATCTCCTGCAACAGCCATGTTAAAGCTGTGAAGCTTCATTGACAAAAGAGCTGTGCCAAATCTTGCAATCAGCTCCACAATACCAAGCATAAGGGCTGTTTTGCCAAATCCGCAGGCCTGCATGGCGTTTCTGTAGATGAATATCATGGCCAGCGGGATATAGAACGGAACGCAGGCATATACATAGGCCCTGGCGTAGGGCAGATAGGCTGCTATGTCAACTCCGGGATCAAAGAAGAACCCGATTATTATCGGCAGCAGTACAACGCTTAAGACTCCGTTTATGACAGAGTAAACTGCTGCAATCTTCATGGCATCCCTTGTACCCATATCAACTCTTTCAAGATCGCCGTAGCCGAAGTTCTGTCCTGCATAGGCGGCTATTGTCTGGCCTATAGAGGGCATTCCGGCGGTCATGAGGTTTACAACCTTTCCTGCGGCGGTAAAGCCGGTAACGGCAGTTGAACCGTAGATGTTGATGGATGACTGCATTACCATGGTTCCGGAGGCTGTTATTCCAAACTGAAGAGCCATGGGGATACCGATGTTTAGCTGTTTTAATGAATAATCTTTGTGGAGATGCCAGTCGCTTTTCTTTGGGCGAAGTACCTCCACTTTTTTTATTATGTAGATCATGCAAAGTACGGCAGAAGCCGCCTGGGACAGGTCAGTTGCCAGAGCAGCACCGAATGTTCCCATATGAAATCCCACGATAAACAAAAGGTCTAGCACTATATTTAAAAGTGCCGAGAATATCAGAAAATACAGAGGAGTTCTGCTGTTTCCGATGGCGCGAAGAGATGCTGCCAGGAGGTTATACCCGATAAGAGCGATACTTCCCGCACAGATGGTGGAGATATAGGCATAGGCATCGCTGTATATGTCTGAGGGGGTATTCATAATTCGAAGGAGAGGGTGCATCACAATAAGAGCTATTACCGTAACTACCACAGTGCTGATAAGACCCAGAAGTATGGCGTTTACAAAGGCAACTCTCGTGCCGTCTTTATCACCTGCCCCGTACTTCTGACTGATGAGGACCGTATAGCCTGTGGTCATACCGTTGGCAAGTCCCATTATCATGAACATGATTGTTCCTGTGGAACCCACGGCAGCAAGGGCTGTGGGAGATACGTATCTGCCTACGATAACCGTATCCACCATGTTGTAGAACTGCTGAAATATAAAGCCCAAAAAGATGGGAAGAACAAATTTTAACAAAAGAGTAAGTGGCCTTCCCTGGGTCATAGATGATTCCATAAATTTCCTCCTGTAAACGATCAGCCTATTTTGGTCAAAATAGCGTCAAGCGCCTTTTGATGATAGTCTTTTTTATCGTATTTATCCCACCGGGGCAGTTCTTTTCCGCTCTTTAAAGCTTTTTCAATGTGACCGTAGTAATCGAGCTTTTTCAGAATATGCTCATAGGATTCATATCGTTCATAAAACTCCTCAAGCATTATCCTGCTCCTGTTTCTTAAGAGGCTCATCATATCATCGATGCACGTTGCCTCATCTTTTTCATATTCAAAGAAATCCTTGATCTCGCTTATGGACATGCCTGCCTTTTTAAAACAATTAATGGCTTCGAGTTTACCGACATGATCCTCGGAATAAACTCTGTGTCCGCTTTCAGTTCTTTTTACATTTGATAAAATACCGATTTCCTCATAATACCTCAGGGTAGAGGCATTAACATCAAATTTTTTCGATAATTGCGCTATTGTGTAGCTCATTTGGCCTCCTTAAAAAACGTTTCAAAAAATAACTGTTGACTTCAAGTGTACTTTAAGTATTAAGCTTTGTAAAGAACCAAAAAAGGAACTACAATGAAGTAAGTATAGGGAGGTTTACCATGTATACAGCAAACGAAAACAGATATGAAAAGATGCAGTATAACCGCTGCGGAAACAGTGGCCTTAAGCTTCCGGCAGTTTCTCTGGGGCTTTGGCACAATTTCGGTGACACGGGAAATTTTGAGAACATGAGGCAGATGTGCTTTACTGCTTTTGACAACGGTATCACGCACTTTGATCTTGCAAACAACTATGGACCAAAAGAGGGCAGTGCCGAGATCAATTTCGGCAAGATATTAAAAGAGGATATGGCATCCTACAGGGATGAGATGATCATTTCCACCAAGGCAGGATACTATATGTGGCCGGGACCTTACGGGGACTTTGGCAGCAGGAAGTACCTGATCGCCAGCCTTGATCAGTCCCTTAAGAGAATGGGACTTGAATATGTTGATATTTTTTATCATCACAGACCGGACCCCGAGACTCCTCTTGAGGAGACCATGGAGGCTCTTTCTCAGATCGTAAAAAGCGGAAAGGCTCTTTACGCAGGGCTTTCAAATTATGATGGGGACAGGCTTGAAAAGGCAACAAAGATTCTTACAGACCTTCATGTTCCCTTTGTGATCAATCAGAACCGCTACAATATTTTTGACAGAACCATAGAAAAGAATGGACTTAAGGAGAAGGCAAAAGAGCTTAATAAGGGTATCATATGCTTTTCACCCCTTGCACAGGGCCTTTTATCAGACAGGTATCTGCAGGGAATTCCGGAGGACAGCAGAGTCCGCACCGACGGAAGATTCCTTCAGGAAAACAGGATCAGTGAAGATGTGCTTGCCAAGGTAAGAGCTCTTAATGAGATCGCAGCAAAGCGCGGACAGACACTGGCAGAGATGGCTCTTGCCTGGATCTTAAAGGACGGCTATGTGACATCTGTACTTGTTGGAGCATCAAAGCCTACCCAGATCCTTGATAATATCAAGGCAATTGAGAACATAACTTTCTCAGAGGATGAGCTGAATGAGATTGACAGGATTTCTCAGGGCTGATGATCAAAGAATATAATTATGCTGCAGATTCCTTGCGCCTTTAAGACGACCAAGCATTGTCTCGTACCGGTCATCGGGCGCAGGTATGAGAACAGTGGTATCCGGTGATATTGCATTTCTGCTCATGGACAGGAATGTCCCAAGGAGAGCGGATGTAACATTCGGAGCTGAAAAGCTTGAGAGCTTTATGAGAGGTTTTTTGTGAAATCTTTTGCTGTAGCCCAGCAGGAGGTAACCTAAAACCTCTCCTTTTTGTGTAAATACAAATGAAAACTCCGGATTTGATCTGAGGTTGCCGAGCATGTAGCTCTGAACTGTACTGTCTGTGGATATATATTTGCTCCAGAAAGCATCATCTTCTTTGACATTAATCTTAGATATCTGCCTGATATTATTGCTGTCATATTTACCGGAAAATAAATCCGATTCATAGAAAGAACTAAGGGGCACTGCATACAGGTGCTCAAAATCTGATGCCTCATATATTCCAATAGCTTCTGCAAATTTAAAAAAAGCCTCATTGTCGGAGCTTTTGCCTTCAATGAACGAAAGCATTGCAGGCCCGCTGTTTTGAAACTCCAGACTTTCTTCAAGACCCTGTATGAGCATAGTCCCGCCACCCTTTCTTCTAAATTGCGGATCTACATATATACTGAGCACATTGAAGTCGTTATAATTGTCAGTGATGCCTATGGCAGCCCCAACGGGCCTGCCATCTTCAAGCAGGCCCAGGGCCATAAGCTGCAGATCCTCATTAAGCAATGGGTAAATTGCAGGGTCTATGAAAGGTTTAAAAGGATGAGCTTCATCCGGATTGATTATTATTGTTTCCATATTTTTGAGCCTGTTTTAAAATCAGTAATTTGCAATCTTTTTGATCAATATCTTCATACAGGATTTGATGGTATCGTGCTTTGTAGTGCAGTGAGAAAAAGCACCGCTATGGTCGTAATATTTTTTCATGGCATCGTTTTTGATAGCGCCTGACTCGTTATCACGTTCATCCGGAACAGTTGTTTTGTATTTGCCGATCATGACATTACTTGTAAACGGAGATTTGATGATCTCGTTTGGCAGCGGAGCCATGGTTTCGGTTGTATATGTAGTATCTTCTATTTTGCATATATTTGCAGCTTTGTGAAACTCATATTTTACATAATTGGAATACAGACTCTTCAGCGTTTTGAGATCGTCATGATTTAGTGGTCCTGACCTGCGTTTCTCTTCCAGATCACGTATGTTTTTTTTGTGCTCCTCAGCTAGGGCCTCCTTGTTAAAAAAGCTGTCTACAATATTGTCCATATTCGACACCAATATATTCAGGGCTGCATCGGGGTCTGTTTTTGGCAGGTCTGCGTATGAGTACTGAAGTGCTGGGTGAATGCTGTTATCCACAAATGATTCCATGATATTCTGATTGAACTGTGCATTATCTCCGCAGGACTGAAATCCCGGCATCTCTTCATCATCCGTGTCAAGATATCTGAACTGTGCGTACTCTGATTCGTTCTGCTTGATCTCCTCCTTGAACTCTCCTAGTACGGTTTCAACTTCCTCTTTAGTGAGATTGCGACCATCTATCTTGAGTGTCTTAAAGTAAGGGGAGTCCATAATACTCTCAGCAGTAGCATTTTTTATGTAATTGACGGCTTTGTGCTTGTTTTATTCATGTCTCAGAGGTGGAATGTGGCATTTCTGCCACGGATTTCAGCGAAGAACATCCCCTTGTGCTTGCCTTTTTGATGTTGCGCCTCTCATCAGGTGTCAATTAGCATCGGCATACAGAATAAAAAAAGAACTGCCGGAGAATCATCCTGTCCGGCAGTTCTTTTTTGTATATGGCTTATCTTCGTCATCGGGAATGAGATTGGCTTCCTGTTTAGACTCGTCATACATTGCTTCAGCAACAGCCTGAATATCAAAGCCGTCCAGGTTTGGTACTTCGCAGGAGAGGCTGTAAAGAGCTCCTGTCTCAAGATCGTGCCAGGTTATCAGGTCAACATACTTGTCATCCCCTATGAATCTGTAGGCTTTCCCGGTCATCAGTCCGCCTGCCCAGTTAGCAAGGGTCACATCGTCCTCTGCTGTCCAGGTATAGTACATTCCTGAAATATCAGTATCCTCTGGAACTCCGTACCATTCTCTGGTAGTAAAAGAAACTCCTTCATAATGTATAAAAATAAATGTTTGAAAACGAATACACTTTATTTTATTATTTAACTGATGTATATTAAAATAAATTGCGCGCAATTAAATGTATTCTGCTTTTTACTAAACTGAGGAGAATTATGAAGAAACTCGTAGAGATCAAGGATGTATGTAAGATATACAATCCCGGTGAGAATGAGGTCAGAGCACTTAATCATGTGTCATTGACCATTGGAGAGGGAGAATTTGTCGCCATCATCGGACAATCCGGCTCCGGTAAATCCACACTGATGAATATGCTGGGGTGCCTTGATACACCTACCAGTGGGAAGTATTTTCTGCATGGTCAGGATGTATCTCACATGACAGACGATGAGCAGTCGGATATAAGGAACAGGGAGATAGGGTTTATTTTTCAGGGTTTTAATCTGATACCTTCCCTTACCGCCCTTGAAAATGTTGAACTTCCTCTTATATACAGGGGAGTTGGCAAGAAGGAGAGAGACAGGCTTGCCAGTGCAGCTCTAAAGAGCGTTGGTCTTGCCAAGAGAATGACTCATAAGCCCAATGAGATGAGTGGCGGACAGCAGCAGAGAGTTGCCATAGCAAGAGCTATAGCCCAGGCCCCTCCGATACTTCTTGCAGATGAGCCCACAGGTAACCTTGACACAGCTTCAACCAAGGAGATAATTACTATAATAAAGAGGCTCTACCACGAGGGAAGGACAGTTATCATAATCACTCATGACCCGGGCATTGCTTCCCAGGCCAAGAGGATCATCACCATATCCGACGGGATGATAAAGAGTGATATCATAAACCCGGAATATAAGGATGAAATCTGATCATAATCGAGGCAAATTATCCGCTTCGACAGAATCAGCATAAATAGAACCGATAAACATGTTTTATGGAGGAAAAGAAGTGCCTGAAAATAAGAATAACATTAATGAAGCAAAAGAAGCTGAGAAGGAAACCGCCGGTCAGGCTCCGCAGATACCTGACGGGGCGAATGAGATCAGGGAAACCACCGGTGCAGACATGGAGGTCTATGACGACTACGACGTGACGGACCTGGCGGATTCTGCTCCTAAGAAAAAGAGATTTAAGAAGAGATATGCAGTGATCGGTATAGCTGCTCTGCTAATCGCAGCCTTTGTCATATACCGCATCAATGCTGCAAAGAGTGCTGCAGTTTATGTTGAAACACAGGAAGTAGCTCTTTCAAGCATTGAAAATGTTTTGTCGATTTCAGGAACCGTACAGAGTGCTGAAACCAAGAACTACTATTCGGAAGTCACAGCACCTATACAGTCTCTTAATGTAAAGGTGGGAGATAAAGTCTCAGAGGGTGATGAGCTCTATGCATTTGATACAGAGGCTCTCGACCTGGCCCAGAAAAATGCTGAGCTTGCCATCAAGCAGGCTAAGGGTACATATAGTGCTACTGCTGCCGGAGCAACGATTTCGGATTCTGCTGAGTACTATGCACAGAACATGACTCTTGATCAGATCAATAACAGGATTGATCAGATTACAAATGAAGTAGAAGCTGTCAAGAAGCAGATTGAGGAGAAGCAAAACAGGATCAATCAGACCATTGATGAACTAAAGAAGGTTCAGATGGATTATAACCAGAACAGAGTAAGTGATGCGTCAGAGGGATACAATCAGTATTCCAGAAAAGACAGCGATGGAAATGAGATGTATCTTCAGACGCAGGAGGCGCTGGTTGACGCTCAGGCTGCCCTTACAAGAGATTCTGAGATCATTGCATGGAATGATCAGATTACAGCCTTAAATGATGAGTCTGCTCGCCTTACTCAGGCAAGAGGCTTGAAAACCAGTGGAGGAACTGTTTCAGCTTCAAAGGCTGCCCTTGACTCCACCCAGCTGACTCAGGAAGATACCATCGCTAAGATCGAAGCTGCAAAAGAGGGTGTTAAGGCTGATTTTGACGGCGTAATCACAGCAATTCCTGCAACTGTTGCAGAGGGAGCTACCGTGACTCCCGGGGCACAGATCCTTACAATGGCCAATCTTGACGATGTACAGGTATCGATCCAGGTTTCCAAGAGCGATCTTCCCAAGATTGCCGAGGGACAGAAGGTTGATATAACCATCAACGGAAAGCCTTATAGCGGTGAGATCACCAAGATTTCCGGAAATGCGACCAAGAATACCAATGGTGTCGCTGTGGTTGACACTATCATAAAGGTTACAAACCCTGATTCAGACATAATCCTCGGAGTTGAGGCAAATAACAAGATCCATGCTCAGAAGGCTGATAACACCATCGTTCTTCCTTATGAGTATGTTCAGACAGATTCCACAGGAGATTATGTATACGTTCTTGCAGCAGATAATACGGTACAGAGAAAGGATGTAGTCATCGGTATTTCAACCTCCACAGATGCCCAGATAACAGAGGGACTCGAAGTTGGAGATAAGGTAATCACATCGGATGCATCACTCCTTACAGAGGGTATGACTGTAGCAGTTATGCCACAGCAGTAATAAATATGGGAAAAATTACAGAGTATTTAAAAAGTGCAATTAAACAGATAATAGGCAACGGATACAGGACCATTATGACCATGCTGGGCATCGTCATAGGTATTGCTGCGGTTATTGCGGTGGTTTCCCTTGGAAACGGAATGAGCGCTTATGTAAAGAATTCACTCAACGACCTTGCTGGAAACTACGGTATTATCAGCATAAACACTGCCAAGACAGCTGAGAGATTCACAAGAGATGACATGGAAAAAATAGAGGAAGTTCTTCCTAATATCAAGGGAGTATCTCCGAATCTGTCAGCATACGGAAATGTAAAGGGCAGAAAGAAAACGGTAAGCACCAGTATCAATGGTGGGTCTCCGGCTCTTGAATATTCATATAGCAACGGAATCGTCAAGGGGTCATATTTTACACAGCAGCAGGTGGATTCCGGTTCCAGAGTATGTGTCATGCTTTTGGATGATGCCAAGGAACTGTTCGGAACCGAAGATGCCATCGGCTTTGATGTTGACATAACGGTCTGGGGTAAGACATCCACCTATACTATAGTAGGACTTCGTGATCACATGAATGACATGTATCAGTTTCTTATGGCAGGACAGGACTACAGTGCTCAGATAGAGGTTCCCTACACTGCGCTTGGTGCAGATTATGATATAGGTACCGAGAATTTTGAGCAGCTCGTTCTTTTTGATGAACAGGACACACTGGCAGAGTCTGTGGAGAGGGCCAAAGACGTAGTTGCCAACGCCCATAACCTGAGAGGGTCTTCTGCTCTTACAGCCCAGAGTATGGCGGATTTCTCGGATCAGCTTGATCAGATTCTGGGCTACGCCAGCAAATTCCTTATTCTTGTTTCGGTAATTTCTCTTATCGTAGGCGGAATCGGAGTCATGAACATTATGCTGGTTTCCGTTACAGAGAGAACCAGGGAAATCGGTATCAGGAAGTCCATAGGTGCATCGACGGGAGCAATAATGACACAGTTTCTGGCAGAGGCAGCCATTCTTACATTCCTCGGAGGAATAGTAGGAATAATCTTAGGTATATTGGCAGCCTATGTGATCTGCAGTGCCATCGGCTTCGATGTCATAATCACTCCCACATCTGTCGTTGGGGCAGCCGTTTTCTCAGTCATGATAGGTCTTTTCTTCGGAATCTATCCCGCCAGAAAAGCAGCAACCATGAAACCCATTGATGCACTTAGATTATAGAATCACGCATATACTGCGTGATTCGTAAGAAAATGAATCAGTAGTGAGGGGCAATCATTTGCGAAGCAAATTCTAATATTGCCCCGAATCATTGCCATAAGCGGAAGCGAATGGCAATGAAACCCATTGATGCACTTAGATTGTAGAATCACTATAAAAGGAACTATAAATGGGAACATTTGGAGAGTATATAAAAAGTGCTCTGTCAAGCATCAGAAACAATAAGGGACGATCTTTTCTGACAATGCTTGGCATCATCATAGGAATTTCGGCAGTACTGGTCGTGCTCATCATAGGTGATGGCATGAAGGCTACTGTGAACAGCGAGATTGACTCCATGGGAGCCAGTTCTATTTCTGTTACTCTGGATGACACCAAGACAGATAAGAGATTTACCAGGAGTCAGTTAAAGGCTATTGAAGAGAATATCGATGGAATTTATGGTATATCTCCAAGCTTTACTGTGTGGGGCAATGCAAACAGCAAAAGGGGAGAGGGATTTGAACTCTTTATTACGGGCGGAAGTGAATCCTCTGAGACAGCTAGTGGTATCAAGATGCTCCATGGAAGGTACTACAACAGCTCTGATGTGGAGGATGGTAAGCAGGTCCTTGTAGTCAGCCAGTCGTTTGCAAGAAACATCTTTGGATACGAAGAGGTAGTTGGTGAAACACTGGATGTGACTGCTTATGACATCACCAAGGAGTTCATGATCGTTGGAATAAGAGAGGATACTCCGATGGACATAGCTTTTTCAAGCTATGGCGAGGACATCATCCTTACTGCAGATGGACCCTACACTTCACTTGCTGAGGCTTACGGCTTTGATATGGATAACATGTTTAATTCCTTTACCATATATCTCGACAGTGAAAACAGAAATGAGGTTCTTGGTAAGGCAAGATCCGTGGTGGAGAATGTCACGGGACTCAGAGGAGAGAATGCCGTCAAGATATCATCGGGCTCCGGCTTTGATGAGACCACAAACTCGATCCTTGACATCATAACCTCGGTTGTTGCCATAATTGCCGCCATATCTCTTTTGGTAGGCGGAATCGGAGTTATGAATATCATGACGGTTTCGGTTACTGAGAGAACGAGGGAGATCGGTATCAGAAAATCCCTTGGCGCCAGGACTTCTTCAATACTTACTCAGTTTTTGGCAGAGGCATCAATCCTTACTTTTACCGGAGGTATAATAGGAATCATCTTTGGAATCACGGTTTCATTTATCATCTGCAAGATAATTGATTTCTCATTCTCGGTAAACCCTGTTCTTGTAGCCGCTGTAGTTGCAATCTCGACTTCCATAGGCCTGTTCTTTGGTATCTATCCTGCAAAGAGGGCGGCAAATCTTGATCCTATAGAAGCTCTTCGTAACGAATAATATAATATGAATAAAGCTTAATTAGCTGTCTTAAAAGAGCAAGAGGAGGAATGGAGTAATGGCCAAAACTTATAAATTCGAGCAGGAGAGGAAGTTTTTAAAGGCAGGTTATTTCATGACAGATCAGGATGGAAACATGGTCTATGAGGCAAAAATGCTGACTCAGCCTCTGATCGGAGCCTACGATTTTGACTTTATCAATCATCTGACAAACAGAACTGAATCCCACAAAGTGTCCAAAACCGTAACAGTGCAGATGAATGAGGGATTAAATACGAAATCCTGGTTTAAACTCAATGGGGAGAATATCTGGGACTATCTTCACGAACTTGGTATAAGGATCGATTCACATATGAGTAAGGATAAGTTCGGTCTGACCTACAACGTGACCTTAAAGGGCCAGCCTATGGCCGTGATCGCAACATCATCTCCCGGCGGTAAAAGTCCCATCACTGTAAAAAATTTCCTGGATGTGACAGTTGAAGATGACAAGGATCTTGATCTGGCATTTCTGGTTGCCTTTGCATCCGCAAGGACAGAGCAGTCTTTCCTCAGTTGATGCATTGTTTTTATCATCTCCCCGGAACTTGCTCTGCCTTATGCTGTATAATGTGGTATACTTAAAGATGATTATCAAAGTTTTGGGGTGAATCGTGAGAGAGATTATTGATCAGCTTTTACAGGGGAAATATATGTATGCCCAGAGAAGTTTAGACTTCTCGACGGGTCGTGTTGAGCTGAGTTTGGAGCCCGGTGAGGTTGTCGAAGGCTCTTTTACCATATTCGGACCTGAGAATACTCCGGTATATGGTCATATTTCATCAACAGAGATCAGAATGGAAGTCCTCACAGGGGATTTTTCGGGATCCCCTTATGAGGTTTCTTACAGATTTAATGCTGTCGGAATGTCTCAGGGAGATGTTCTTAAGGGACAGTTCAGGATCATATCCAATCAGGGAGAGTATGAGCTCCCTTTCGTAGTCACTCTGCAGCTGGATCACATTGCATCGAGCCTGGGTGATATCAAGAATTTATTTCACTTTGCAAATTTAGCCAAGACTGACTGGGATGAGGCGGTAAACCTCTTTTATTCCCATGACTTCATTTCAGTATTTAAAGGCAATGATGCCCAGTATGAGAGTCTTTACAGGGGGCTTTGCATAAATCCCGACAATGTCCAGAATGTGGAGGAGTTCCTTATCTCCATAAACAAGAAGCAGCCGATGCAGTTTATGCTGGATCAGGAAGAGCTGCAGATAGATTTTACAGGGCTATCCCATGAGCACGGGATTATAATCACCAGAAGCGGTTGGGGCTATACGCATCTTTTGGCTGATGTGGACGGTGACTTTATTACCCTGGATAAGTACGAAGTGGGTGAGGACGACTTTACGGGCTCTACCTGCAGGCTTAAGCTCCGCCTTCGGACTGATAAGCTCCATGAAGGTAATAATTTTGGCAGGATCACTTTTTATAATGGTTTTGTGAAGGTGGTATTACCTGTCACCGTATCTGTCGAACTTGAACAAAGGCATCTGACAGCCGACTATCAGGAGATGAAGAAGCTCACTGTCGAGCTGGTCAGGGTGTATGAGAACTTCAGCTGCAAGAAGATAACTTCAAGAGCATGGCTCTCAGAGACCGGCAAGATAATCGCCAAGATGAATGCCATCGATGACAAGAATCTGGAAGTAAGGCTTTATACAGCGCACTATTACATCACAGCCGGCAGGACCAATGAGGGTAAGTGGATCCTCGATAAGGCAGCAGGGGAGGCACTTGATGCCCCGGGAGATACACTTTACAGTTATTATCTCTACCTGACAACACTCTGCAGCAGAGAAGATGCTTTTATAAACGATGTTTCCGAAAGGCTTGAGGGGATTTTCAGAAGAAATCCCGACAACTGGCGTATTGCCTGGCTTCTTCAATATATTTCTGAAGAGTATTCGACCAGTACTCCAAGGAAGTGGATGATGCTGGAAGAGCAGTTCACATTTGGCTGCAGGAGCCCGATACTGTATCTGGAGGCCATGAATCTTCTCAATGATTCGCCTTCAATACTGACGCATCTTGATGATTACGAACTCTATGTCCTGGAATACGGTGCCAAGAAACAGATAATAAGTCTGAACCTGATAGACCAGATAGTTTATCTGTCTGTTCGTGTACGTAACTTTAATCCAAGGCTTTTCAGAATACTTAAGGCCTGTTATGAGATCAAGGAGAATGATGAAGTTCTTGAAGCCATCGTCTCGCTGCTGATAAAGGGCGGCAAGACCGATGCTTTTGCTTTTGAGTGGTACCAAAGAGGCGTCGACAGGGAGCTCCGCATCACCAGACTCTACGAGTACTATATGATGTCCATCTATACTGATGAGAACGGACTTCTGCCATGTGAGATCAACAAGATGGTACTGATGTATTTTTCGTACCAGAGTGATCTTGAATATGACAAAAATGCAATACTTTACAGATACATTCATGAGCACAGAGAGGATTATCCTGAGCTCTACGAGTCGTACGTTCCTCAGATCGAGAAATATCTTATGGCTCAGCTGGACAAGGGAAGAGTCACCAAGGACCTTGGCTATCTTTACAAGAACCTTCTTACAAGGCAGATGGTTGATGCCGCTAATGCATCCAAGGTGCTCTCGGTTCTTTATACCTCTCAGATCATTGTTCCGGACAAAAGAGTTAACGGCGTAATTGTTGTCTATGACAAGTGCGAGAGAGAAATGCGTTATCCGGTAGTTGACGGAGAGGCTTTTGTTCCGCTGTACGGCAGTGATTATGCAGTTCTTTTAACAGATCACGAAGACAACAGGTATGCATCAAGCATCCCATACTCCAACATAAGGCTCATGCTTCCCGGTAAGCTGGCTTCTTATGCTATTCCGTATATCCAGAAGGGAAAAGAGAATCTGGATCTGTTTTTGTGCGATCTGGGCAAGAACGCGTATACCATCGATATGGACAATGTGGGCAGATATCGTGATCTGGCAAGTTCAGAGCTTGTGCGTGGCAGCTGCAGAAATGAGATAAGGGGTAATCTTGTTCATTTCTACTATGACAACGACTTTACAAGGCAGCTCACTGAGTATCTGCTTGATATAGACCCAAGAGACCTTACGACTGCTGAAAGGGGAGAAATACTGGAGCTTATGGTAATGGCAGGGCTCTATGAACGATCTCTTGAGTGGATCAAGGAATACGGGACCTATGGCATCGACGCCAAAGTTATCTTAAGACTCTGCGTAAGGCTTATGGACAGAGGCCTTTTTGAGTACGGGGCAAAAGAGCTTGAGATCGCCCACTACTCATTTGTTAACGGCAAGTATGACGAGCAGCTCCTTGGCTATCTGATTGCAGGATTTAACGGTACGATCAAGGAGATGAGGGACATCTGGAAGGCTGCTGAATCCTTTAGCATTGACAGTTATTCTCTCTGTGAGAGGATGCTGGTTCAGATGCTCTACAGCGGATCATATATAGGTGAGAAGATCGATATATTCAGAAACTACGTAAACAGCGGTGCCAATACCGATATTGAGATGGCTTTTCTGACACAGAGCGCCTATGATTATTTCGCTCACGGCACTGTAACTGACAGATATATTTTTGACCGCATTGAGAGGCTTACACAAGAGAACCTGCCGCTGGCTGAAGTGTGCAAGCTGGCTTACCTGCGCTACTATGCAACAGATAAGAAATCTGACGAGGAGATCAATGAGGAAGTGGCTAAAGGCTTCATGAGAAAGCTTTTGTCAAAAGATATCTTCTTCCCGTTTTATACGGAGTACGAGGATCTGCTTCCCGATATGGTGCAGTTTATTGATAAGACAATGATAGAGTACAGAACAGCTCCGGGAAGGCACTGTATCGTTCATTACAGGCTGGACAATGATGCGTATGGTGAGTATAAGACCGCGGAGATGAGAGAGATGTTTGACGGTATTTTTGTCAAGGAGTTCGTTCTCTTTTTCGGTGAGCAAATGCAGTATTACATCACTGAGGATGAGCAGGAAGAAGGCGCTTTGACAGAGAGCGGAACTATCCAGAAGAGTGATATCACGGGTGGTCATTCCGTGGGAAGATACAGCCTTATAAATGATGTAATGATCGGGGAAACCCTTCAGGATTATGATACTGTGGATAGTCTGATCGCGGAGTATTTCAAGAAAAAATATATCTGCGAGAAACTGTTTTCACCGCTGGAGAGGCAGGATGAATCACAGTGAGCGCCTATGTGCGCTACCGGTAACTGAGGAAGGATGATGTTTTATGCTTTTTGGAAATTCTGATACAAGGCGCTTTGTGCTGGGATATGATCTGGGTGATAAGGTCTCTCAGATAAGCTTTCTGGCGTCTGATGCGGACATGCCTGAAACCCTCTCAGTGCTCGCCGGCTCAGAACAATATAATATTCCCACCGTTCTCTGCAAGAGAAAAGAGGTTAATCAGTGGTTTTACGGCAAGGAAGCCGCAAGGCACATAGAGGACGGGGACGGATATGAGGTTAGGGGACTGATCTCCAAGGCCAAGGAAGGTAAGCCTGTTGTAGTCGGAAATACGGAATACGATCCCATAGCTCTTTTGACTTTGTTTGTAAAAAGAAGCTTATCCCTCCTTTCAATGGAGGTGTCTCTTGACAACGTCGATGCGGTCATGTTTACTGTCCGAAGCCTTGATCACAGGATGGTACAGGTTCTCAATGCAGTAACTTCAGTCCTTGAGCTGGGAACTTCAAATGTTTTTTACCAAAGTCATGAAGAGAGCTTCTACAACTATATGCTCTATCAGCCTGATGATCTGACACATCACACGATCCTGGCCTGTGACTATGATCATGAAGAACTGTCCGTATATGAGATGGCTCTTAACTACAATACAAGGCCTGTTGTGGCAACTATAGATGTCAAGACCTTTGATGATCTGTGGCTGGATAAAGGTGAATTTCCTACTGATGCAGCTCTTTTCCACAAGACATGTGAAAGACTTGATGACGAGTTTTTGACTATTATGCAGAAAATCTGCGGTGAGAAGGTAATATCTACGATATTCCTGCTTGGTGACGGCTTCAGAGAGAAATGGCCAAAGAGATCTCTTGAGTATCTGTGCAGGACCAGAAGAGTTTTCCAGGGCAACAATCTCTTCAGCAAAGGCGCCAGCATTGCGGCAAGAGAGAGAATACGCCCCAGTGGTAATTCTTCGAGGTTTGTATTTTTGGGCGAGGACAAGCTCAAGTCAAATCTTGGAATGAAGCTTTTAAAGTGCGGGACCGAAGTATATCATGCTCTTCTTGATGCCGGTGTAAACTGGTATGAGGCGGGCACAAGCCTGGATATAATAATGGATCCCAGCGGTATTCTGAATATCGAAGTAACGCCCCTTACCGGCAAGATGCCCAGAATAGTTCAGCTGTATCTTGACGGGCTTGAAAAAAGGCCCCCCAGGGCTACAAGGCTTCGCATTGAGCTCAGTATGGGAAGCGTAAATGAAGTAAACGTCAAGGTCACAGATCTTGGCTTTGGCGAACTGTTCCCGGCTACCGGCAAGGTGTGGGAACAGACGATAGAGGTGTGATAATTTATGAGCAGACCAATTCTTTGCATAGGACGATATGCAGAAAATCCATATCATATAGAGAAGATTGGCAGAAACGTATACTGCATAGAAGAGCTATGTTACTGCATAGTTCAGAATGCATTCCTTCTTGATGAAGAGAGTTTTGGCAGGGAGCTCTTTGACTGGATAGACAATGAGTGCTGCCTTGAAAAGCTCGCTGATGAACTAAGGGCTATGGCTGCCAAGAGGTGCTCCATGGCATCCCTGGCGGGGACAATCCTTGATTATGTCGGCTACAACACCAGGAAAGAGGTTGATAAGACTGAGGAAATCCTAAGGGGCAACGCCGGAATGGACATCTACCAAAAAAAGCTCCAGAGAGCAGATTTCCTCATGAAGAATGACAAATATACAATGGCCTTCAGGGAATATGAATTTCTTTTACATAATACTCCCGATATCGACAGCAAGCTAAGAGCGTATATCGAGCACAATGAGGGCGTGATGTACGCAAGGCTGTTTTTGTTTGAAAAGGCAGCAGAGAGGTTTAAGACAGCCTTTGAGGATGGCGGAGATAAGGAATCATATCTGCAGTATCTTGCAGCTGTCAGGATGAATCTTTCCAACAAGGAATATGTATCCTTTATTGCGGATTCCGATGAGGCCTATGAGGCTTCCATGGAGCTCGAAGGCAGGATGAATGAGGCAGAGGAGCTCTACGCATCCAGCGAGGATAATCTGATGGTCAGAACAATGGCTCTTTATAAAGCAGAGAGCAAAATGCATGAATATTATGATCAGGTGGGAGAGATCACCGAAGAAATGAAACTCACATACAGAAATCTTGTAAAAGATAAGGTGAAATGATGGGCTTATTTGATTTCTTTAGGAACGATGACAAACAGGACGAGTGGGTAAAGCAGACTGGGCTCCAGGACTGGAACGATATTGTCTATACCAGAAAAGATGTGGACATGGATGATCCGGTTCAGCGAAGGGAGTATATCGGAAGCTGCCTTGCTCAGATGCAGGAGGCATCCAGAGAGCTTGATGCCCTTGAAGCAGAGTACAACGATGTAACATCGCGCCTTCGTGACATGGAGGAGATTGATGCGCTTCCGCCGGAACAGCGGGAAGAGATCAACGAATGTGCCAAGAAGATACTGGAATCTCAGGAACAGCAGGAAAAATTCGACAAGCGCAAGAGCCGCATGAGCGATGAGGAATTTGAGCATATGGAGAGACTTCAGTCAGGAGCCAAAGAGGGCGCCAGGAAGCTGGCTGAAGCTGAGGAATATCAGAAGAAGATCAGAAACGATCTAAAGCGCCTTGATAGTGAACGTGAGGCATATCTGTTTCAGGAGGATGAGATCCTTACTACGGTTGAAAACGACAGAAAGCTTATCATTGCAATATCCGTTGCGCTGGTTGTGATCGTGGTGTTCCTTTTGTTTTTGCAGTTGGGACTGGGACTTAATGTTATCTACGGATTCATGGTGACATTCCTGCTTGCGGCGATTTCGGTTACGTATCTTTATATCCATCAGAGTAACACAGCATCGGAGCTAAAGCTCGTTACCAAGTCGATCTCAAGGCTCATCATGCTCCAGAACCAGGTTAAGATCAGGTATGTCAATAACACCAATCTTATAGATTATCTGTGCCTTAAGTATGGAGTTAATACGTCAAAAGAGCTTACCGGCATGTATGGCAAGTATCTTCAGGAGAGAAACGAGAGAGCCAAGGTAGAGGATGCCAGAAAGCTTCTGGATTCCAACCAGAAGGACCTGATCTACATGCTCCGTCACTTCAGGGTCAAGGATCCTGACATATGGATACATCAGGCAGAAGCGCTCCTTGATCACAACGAGGAGGTTGAGATAAGGCACAACCTTAATGTGCAGCGCCAGTCCCTCAGAAAGCGCATG
Source organism: uncultured Butyrivibrio sp. (assembly GCA_946623755.1). Taxonomy (GTDB): domain Bacteria; phylum Bacillota; class Clostridia; order Lachnospirales; family Lachnospiraceae; genus Butyrivibrio. Next base: position 21,901 of record CAMORK010000016.1, read on the forward strand.
GAATATAACCGCGATATCGTGGCCGGTAATGCCAAGGCTGAGATTGAGGACATGGCTCGCCAATACCCCAAATATACACAGGAAATTCTTGACATGGTATCCAGGTACGATGACTGACCGGGGCCTTTGCAGTTTTGCAAAGGCTTCGTTTTTTATGTGACAGTTGTGTGATACTTCGGGTGATAATATTACTTCAAGATAAAACAAACCAGACAAAACGAAGAACTGATTTCAGACTTCGAAAGAAAAGGAGATATATTATGAAAAAGATCATCACCCTGGCAGCATCAATTATTACATCTGTTGTTTGTGTATTACAGGTCGCACCGCCTGTGACGTCACTGGCAGCTTCACGCGAAACAGCAAAGACAGCTATGACAGCAGCTCCTATGAAGGAGAGCGGAGTTGCATCCGGAGTTACCAAACTGCAGGCTCTTGATATCGCATTAAAGCATGCAGGTTATGACATGGAGGATACTCTCTATACAAAGGTTAAAAAAGATCATGATGATGGCATGGAAGTTTACGAAGTAGAATTCAGGGTTGGATTTGTTGAGTATAACTATGAGATAGAAGTTGCTTCCGGCCAGATCCTGGACTTTGATTTAGACGACTGAAGATTTTCGGTAATACTAAATTGCGACATTATCAAACACTTCTTAATCATAATTTTTCTCTCTCTAAAGGAAGCAGAGAGCGCCTTTTCGGTGCTCTCTCTTTTCTATTATCAAAATACGGAAAATCATATTAAAATCACACATCTAACATCTATATTGCGTTTGTGATAAAATGATATATAGATAATTATTTTATCTATGCCGGAGGCGCTACGTGGAAAAATATAAATATGACAACACGACATTTGAAATACTGGAAAAGATCAGTTTACCAATTGGGGTGTATCAGTACATCAATAAACGTCTGGTCACGATCCTTCTTTCAAACGGATTCCTGGGTTTTTATGGCTACGAGGATAAGCAGGATACCTATGATCTTATGGATAATGACATGTTCAGAGATATCCATCCGGATGATGTGGCATTTGTTGCTGATGCTACGCACAGATTTCTGGAAAAGGATGATCCATTTGATGTTATATACAGATCCAGGATCCATGGAGAGTACAGGATCATACATGCCTATGGGAAACATATATATAAGGAAAACGGCGTAAGACTCGAGGTTTGCTGGTACACAGATCATGGTTCATTTGACAAGAATGCGGAATTCAAGAGCGACGGAGGGTTGCTTGCTTCACTGAGTGTTGCCATTATAGAAAGATCCACAAAAAGAACTTTAAGCTATGATTACCTCACAGGATTTCCTTCAATGACAAATTTCTTTGAGCTTGCAAATGAAGGCTGCAGGAATATAAGGGAAAATGGCAGGATACCTGCAATACTGTTCCTGGATTTCAACGGTATGAAGAGCTATAACCAGAAGTACGGAATGGAGGAAGGAGACCGCTTTCTGGTAGCTTTTTCGAAAATTCTCATAAAGCATTTCAGCAATCAGAATTGCAGCAGATTCAGCGCGGATCATTTCTGCGTATATACGGATTCTGAAGGTGTTTCAGGTATCTGCGAATCTATAATCGAAGAGTCGGAGAACATTTGCAGCGGCAGGAGTATGCCCCTGAGAATAGGCGTTTATTACTATGACAATGGGGATGTAACTATAAGTGCGGCCTGTGACAGGGCTAAGCTTGCCTGTGATTCCGACAAAAAGACCTTTGATGCCCATATATACTATTTTGATAAGTCTATGGTGGCCCAGCTTGAGAAGGAAAGGTATATTGTCGAAAATCTGGACAAAGCCCTTGAAGAGGAGTGGATAGAGGTCTGCCACCAGCCTATATTCAGAGCTGCCAACGATCATATTTGTAACGAGGAAGCATTGGCGAGATGGGTGGATCCCGAACGGGGGACCTTTAGCCCCGATGAGTTCATTCCGGTGCTTGAGGAAGCTAACAGTATCTATAAACTTGACCTTTATATGGTGGACAAGGTTATAGAAAAAATGCAGGGACAGATGGCCCATGGAGTATTTGTGGTGCCGGAGTCTGTAAACTTCTCAAGATCCGATTTCTATACCTGTGATCTTGTTGAAGAGATAAGAAGACGTGTAGATCAGTCAAAGCTTGGCAGAGACAAGCTGATAATAGAGATAACAGAGAGCGCCATTGCTGATGATATCGACTATATGGCTCAGCAGGTGGCGAGATTTAAGGAACTTGGATTTACTGTATGGATGGATGACTATGGAAGCGGCTATTCATCCCCTGTTGTTTTGCAGAAGATTCCCTTTGATCTTATCAAGATAGATATGCTTTTTGTCAGCCAGATTGGTGAGACAAAAAGCAGTAAGATCATAATCACAGAAATTGTAAGAATGGCTATGGCCCTTGGAATAGAAACCATTGCAGAGGGTGTTGAGAATGAAGAGCAGATGGAGTTCCTAAAGGAGGTAGGATGTACCAAGCTTCAGGGATTCTATTTTGCAAAGCCTCTTTCTATGAAGGAAATACTTGAGAAGAGGCAGACTATTGATGCTGAGATGTTTGAAAATCCTGCCGAAACGGATTACTACGTTCAGATAGGTAATGTCAACCTGTATGATCTTTCGATATCAAGGTTCGATGATGATACGCTTTCCAACTACTTCGATACAATGCCAATGGTTTTGACGGAAGTGGATGATAAAACCATGTCCATTATCCGTTGTAATCAATCCTTCAGGGAGTTTTTTGAAAAAGCATTCCCGGGACGCCTTTCAAGAAAACAGTTTAAGATAGGCGAATACACCGGATTCCCCGGAGGCTATACATTAAAAGCAATAGTTCAGTGTGCACGGGACGGTCGCAGGAACTTCATTGACGATATAAGCTCAAACGGCATGAATATGCAGATGTTCATGAGAAGAATTGCAGTAAATCCAATTACGGATGTGGCAGCAGTGGCACTTGTCATTCTGTCAATTACTGACAATTCCAAGGTTAACACAGGACTCACCTATAATTATATAGCAAGGGCCCTGACGGAGGACTATGTAAACCTGTACTTTGTGAACATGGAATCGGGAGAATTTACCGAGTATACGCCTGACGGTCTGAACCGTGAAGTTACTGTTGAAAGACACGGCAGGAACTTCTTTGACGAGTGCAAGAAAGATGCTGTGGATAAGATCTTTAAGGATGATCTTGATGAATTCTTCAGAGTGTTCAATAAAGAGAACATCATAAAGAGCCTTAATACTAACGGCAGTTTTACGCATACCTACAGGATCATGGCGGATGATAATCCCGTTTACGTCAACATGAAAATAGTTCCCGTAAGAAACAGAAAAAACGAGATCATAATAGGTGTAAACAACGTTGATGCTCAGATGAAACAAAAAGAAGCGATGGAAAAGCTCAGGGAAGAGCGCCTTATTTATTCCAGGATCAGTGCTCTTTCCGGAGATTACATGGCTATCTATATCATTGACCCTGAAACGGAAGAATATTCACTTTACAGTTCAAAAGAGATTTTTGACGCCCTGGGTACTCCTGAAAAGGGAACAGACTTTTTTGCAAAGACCATCAAATCCGGAGAAAAAGTCATATTCAAGGATGATTATCCGGTTTTCTGCAGCAGATTTCAAAAAGAAAATTTATTAACGCGCATAGAAGAAGACGGGATTTTTACATTGAATTACAGACTTCTTCTGGATAAAAAACCGGTTTACGTGCAGATCAGAGCAAACCTGATCCATGAGAATTCCGAAGATAAGATCATCATGGGACTTTTAAATGTTGACCGTGAGACAAGGAAGGAACAGGAATACAATTTCAATCTGATAGCGGCCAGAGAAGAGGCGAATATCGATGAGCTTACAGGCGTCAAGAACAAGCACGCCTATGCAGATATGGAACAGAGCCTTGATAAGGAGATTGCAGGCGGAGCATGTCCGGAAATAGCTATTGCTGCATTTGACTTAAATGATCTGAAACTTATAAATGATACAAAGGGTCATCAGGCCGGCGACAAGTATATAAAGGACGGCTGCAGCATCATTTGCAAGACATTTACCCACAGTCCGGTGTACAGGATTGGAGGCGATGAGTTTGTAGTGGTTGTCGGTGGCGAAGATTATGACGAGCTTGATGAGATCATGGAGAAAATTGAAAAGATCAACCGGAAGAACAAAGCAAACGGAAAAGTTGTGATTGCCGCCGGTGCTTCCAGGTTTGCCAGGGACAAGAATATGGCAGCTGTGTTTGAAAGAGCCGATAAAGCGATGTATGAAAACAAAGCCGAACTAAAAAAATAAGATAGCAAAGTAAAAGCAGTCGATTTCATTTCGACTGCTTTTTGATTTTATACATCTGCTCATCTGCAGCATTGATAGCTTTGTTAAGATCAAATTCACCGTCAAACCTGGTGACATGAACTCCGATGCTGGCTGAGATCTTAATGCCAAGTCTCTCGGTGTCTTTTTTCAGGTCTTCATCAATGCCTGCTTTTATCTTATCCGGATCGCAGGGACCAATGATAAGAGCAACCATTTCGTCGCCTCCATGTCTAAGACACAGTGTATTTTCCGGACAATTTTCTTTTAACCTTGTGGCCACTGCCTTGATGGCTTTATCACCTGCAGAGTGTCCAAAGTTATCATTAATCTTCTTCAGGCCGTTTAAGTCTGCCATGATGACCGTTACGTCTTTTCCCAGATTAGAAGGATCTTCCTTTATATCCTCATACTTGGAGTAGAAGGCAAGCCTGGTATAAAGACCTGTAAGAGCATCGTTCTGGTACATCCGCTGGATCTTGTCCCTGATAAAGAGCTGGTAGCGCATGTTTATATAACTTCCAAGACCCATGCTGATGGTGCTGGTAAGAGAGGCTGTCTTGGAATAGTCGATCATCTCATATCCTTGAAAAGAGTAGCATATAAATCCCGGAGATTTACTCATATACTCCAGGGCGTTGAAGATAAGAGGATAACCTGTTTCAAGAAGCTCTGTAAGATGAGGAGCTACGCAGTTTGGATCAAAAGGAGTTACTCTGTCTTCATCGATATAGGAGTCATAGATAAGAACCTTATCGGTGTTGTCTGTGTCCTCCAGGAAATAGTTCACTTCCTCGTTGAGGCAGGCAGCGTCAAGGACAATGCACATATTGTTTGAAATAGGGCTTCGCAGGTAGTCAAGGCAATCCTCCAATGTTTCACTGCTGATGATCCTTGATGTAAAGTCCTGCATGATATGGATATCATCCTGGTGATGATAGAATCTGTTGTTAAAGCTGTGAACGGCAGAGATGGCACTGGGAGTGCGGCGTGGACATCCGCAGGATTCATTTGGCTTGAACTCCGGAACGACATCAATGCGGCGCAGGGGTTTGCCCTCATAAGCATCTTTTACTATCTCAAAGACAGCCCTGGCAAGATCTATACTGCTGCATTTGGCTGTAGTTATACCGGGAGTTGCCAGCGAAGCTTCGTCAATGCCGTCAAACCCGGTAACCATTACTTCACCCGGAACCATTTTCAGGTGAGTGGTGAGGACGTCACAAACATTTATCGCCATGATATCGTTGGCGCAGATGATCGCATCCGGAAGCACGTCTCTTTTTAAAATCTCCTCGGTTGCTGCTCTGGAAGGAACAGACCAGAAGTCTCCGTAGCTGAGCATTGTGTCATCAAAGGGGATATTGTTATCGGCAAGAACCTCTTTGAAAACCTCAATACGCTCGTTGGAGAATTTATTCTCACGTTTGCCGGCCATAAAGTGTGGGCGGATCGCCCCATGATCTTCAATAACATGTCTTACGACAGTTTCAAAGCCTGTTCTGTAATCGAAGTTAACAGTAAATACCCCTTCGTATTCACCGTCTATGACAATGACAGGAACCTCAGCTTTTTTGGCGTTATCAATGATCTTAAGAACAGTCTCCCTGCTCTTTATTTTTTCGTCCATTATCACGACAACATCAACTTTGTCAAAGGGAATAAGATCGTATACCGAAGTCTCTGCAAGGAAGCCACACTTATTACCGATCTCGGCATTAATGGTATAGACAAAAAGATGGGAGTTCAGCTTTTTTAGCAAGTCGTTGAACTCTGTAATAAAAGTAAATACCTGGGAATCATGTATTCTATATGTGCATAGAGCAACGATTTTTTTACCGTCTATCATAGAAATTACCTCTGAAAAAATTATATCACAAAAAACGTGGAGTGATATTTCTCCACGTTTTTTACAATATTTTTCATCAGGATCTCAGCATAAACTTTCTCACCAGATTTATTCCGATCTTATATGGAAGTGGCCGGATCACCCTGTCAGCTTCCTTGAGCTTCTCCCTGATCGGAATGCTCTGAGGACAATGCTGTTCACACTTTCCGCAGCCGATGCACTGAGTGGCAAAGGCCGGATCCTTTTTAAGCCCGACATACTGGGCATACTCAAATCTGGCTGCCGATTTGCCCTCCACTGTGGTCATGTTGTAGCTCCTGAAAAGGGCAGGAATGTCTACTCCTTTTGGACATGGCATACAGTATCTGCAGCCGGTGCAGCCGACAAGTTCGGTCTCAGAGATTATCTGTTTTACCTTGTCTATGACTTCAAAATCTTTTTCGGTAAAAGAGTCTGCCTTTGCCGAAGATGCGATCCTGCAGTTTTCTTCTACCATCTCGATTGAATTCATTCCGGAAAGAACACAGGTTACTTCCTTCTGGTTCCAAAGCCAGCGAAGTCCGTATTCTGCAGGGGTGTAACCGTTGTCCTGGGAAGCTATAAGCTCTTTTGCCTTCTCCGGAAGCTGGTTTACAAGCTTACCTCCGCGAAGAGGCTCCATGATAACAACAGGGATATTCTTTTCTGCTGCATGCAAAAGACCCTTTCTTCCGGCCTGAGTGTGCTCATCCACATAATTGTACTGGATCTGGCAGAAGTCCCAGTCGTACGCATCAAGGATTCCAATGAAATCCTCTGTGTTTCCGTGATATGAAAAGCCGATGTTCCTGATCTGGCCTGATGCCTTCTTCTCAGCCACCCACTCTCTGATACCGACGTTCTCAAGCTTGTTCCACTGGTTCATGGCAGTCATATGGTGCATGAGATAGTAGTCAACATGGTCGGTGCGAAGGCGCCTGAGCTCCTCGTCAAAATACTTATCAAGTGCAGCTCTGCTTCCCACAAGATACTGCGGAAGCTTGGTCGCAATGTTTACCTTGTCCCTTATGCCGTTTCTCTCAAGAATCTCGCCAAGCGCTGCTTCGCTTCCCGAATAAACATAGGCAGTATCATAATAATTGACGCCGGCGTTGAAAGCCGCCATGATCTCTTTTTCTGCCTTATCAATGTCAATGCCGCCACCTTTGGTGGTGAATCTCATACATCCGTAGCCCAGAATTGATATGGGCTCTCCCGATTTACTCTGCCTGTATTCCATAACCTGAATTCCTTCCTGAAAATTAACATAAATATGCTGGCACGCGCAATATAATTGCATAAAATATATGTATTATTATATAATATTAACCGGTCATATTCAAGGTAATAATCATGGCAATATGACAAAATATGAAGTGGGTTATGACAAAAATAGCAGTGTATTTTTATGCGAATTGATATGATAAAATATTATGAAATGATGGTATAAAAGGAGAATGACTATGAGCATTGATCTGAGCAAGATGCCAAAGCTTGGCTTTGGACTTATGAGACTGCCTGAAAATGACGGTGTTATCGATCATGAGCAGGTATGCAGAATGGTAGACAAGTATCTCGAGGCAGAGCTGACCTATTTTGATACTGCCTATGTTTATCACGGCGGAAAGAGTGAAGTTGAGGCGAGAGAAGCTCTTGTTAAACGTCATCCCAGGGACAGCTTTACACTGGCAACCAAGCTTCCCGCATGGGAGATCAAGAAGGAAGAGGATGTCGAGAGAATCTTTAACGAGCAGCTTGAGAGAGCAGGTGTGGATTATTTTGATTTCTATCTGCTTCACTCCATCGAGGAGGGAAACAATTACGATACTTATGTTAAGTACAACTGCTTTGAGTGGGGCGTTAAGAAAAGAGAAGAGGGCAAGATAAAGCACTTCGGATTCTCGTTCCACGGAAGCCCCGAGCTTCTTACAGAGATCGTTGATAATCACCCTGAGATTGAATTCGTACAGATCCAGTACAATTATCTGGACAGAACAAATCCTGTTGTAAGAAGTCAGGAGCTCTATGAGATTCTCCGTGCAAGAAACATCCCTATGGTCATCATGGAGCCTGTCAAGGGCGGAGCTCTTGCCAAGATGGTACCTGAGGCAGAGGCAATGTTTAAGGCGAAGAGACCTGATAAATCAGTAGCTTCCTGGGCTCTCAGGTTCGTAGCTTCCCAGCCGGGGATCATGACTATCCTTTCAGGTATGTCAGATGAGACACAGATGGAGGATAACTTAAATACCTTTAAGAACTTCGAGCCTCTTACAGATGAGGAAACAGCTGTAGTAAATGAAGTTACTGCAAAGCTCCTTGAGGTTCCTCAGATCGGATGTACAGCTTGCAAGTACTGTACTCCCGGATGCCCTATGCAGATCAGCATTCCTGATGTATTCAGGACTATCAATACACTGCGCCGTACTCCGGATGACTGGAGATCCAAGAACTTCTATTCAGGTCTTATCCAGAGAAGCGGAAAGGCATCCGACTGTATTGCCTGTGGCCAGTGTGAGGGTGTATGTCCTCAGCATCTTCCTATCATAGATCTTATGAAGGAAGCTGCGGAAATACTGGGACAGTAAATAGTGTATAAGGGGGAGAAATAATATGTTTGTAAACAGCTTCTGGTCACTTTTGCCGGCGATAATTGCCATCGCTCTGGCACTCATTACCAAAGAGGTTTATTCATCTCTGTTTATCGGTATTGTTGTGGGTGGACTGCTCTATTCGGGCTTTTCATTCACCGGAACGATAGAACACGTCTTTGTGGACGGTATGATCACCCAGCTCTCCGACAGCTGGAATGTGGGTATTCTCATATTCCTTGTGGTCCTCGGAAGTATGGTAATGCTCATGAACCGTGCCGGAGGCAGTGCAGCTTTCGGAAAATGGGCCGTAGAGCACGTTAAGACCAAGGCAGGTGCTCAGATCGCCACAATTCTTCTCGGTGTTCTCATCTTTATCGATGATTACTTCAATTGCCTCACAGTAGGATCGGTTATGAGTCCTCTCACAGACAAACACAAGATCTCAAGAGAAAAGCTCGCGTACCTCATTGACGCAACAGCAGCACCTGTCTGCATCATTGCGCCTATTTCTTCGTGGGCCGCAGCGGTTACGGGTTTCGTTGACGGGGCAAACGGACTTACTCTTTTCGTAAGGGCTATTCCCTATAATTTCTATGCGCTGTTAACAATAGCAATGATGTTTACGCTTACTATTGCTGACTTCGACTTTGGTCCCATGAAGAAGATCGAGAGAGATTCGTTAAAAGAGCTCAAGGACAAGGCAGCAGGCATTGAGCCAAGCTCAAGTATGACCGGTGCTACCGATCAGCCTCATCCGCCGGTATCTGCAAAAGGAAAGGTTATACACCTTGTACTTCCTATCGCAGCTCTTATCATCTGCTGTATCATCGGAATGATCTATACAGGCGGATTCTTTGAGGGGGCGAGTTTTATCGATGCTTTCTCAAATTCGGATGCTTCGGTGGGACTTGTTTACGGCTCTGTTGCAGCTCTTTTGATAACACAGATATTCTTTATGGCAACAAGAGTGCTGAACTTTACAGAGTGCATGAATACTATTTCGGAAGGATTCAAGAGTATGGTTCCCGCCATCCTCATCCTTACCTTTGCATGGACACTGAAGTCTATGACTGATTCCCTTGGTGCAGCTGACTATGTTGCGGGACTGGTTCAGAATGTTGCCGGCAACGGAGCATTTATGAATATCCTTCCGGCAATCGTATTCGCAGTGGGCGCATTCCTTGCATTTGCTACAGGTACTTCCTGGGGAACATTTGGAATTCTGATTCCTATTGTTGTTAATGTTTTTGGCGGAGATATGAATAATGAGCTTATGATCATTGCTATTTCTGCATGTATGGCTGGCGCTGTCTGCGGAGATCACTGTTCACCGATTTCCGATACAACTATCATGGCAAGTGCCGGTGCTCAGTGCAATCATATCAGTCACGTTTCAACCCAGCTTCCTTATGCACTTACAGCAGCCGCTGTTTCCATGGTAGCTTACATCTTTGCCGGATTTATCAGAAACTGGATCATCTGCCTGCCAATAGGTATAGCACTTATGGTAGTTACACTTCTTGCAATCAAAAAGGCAGATGTTTAGGAGTCATTAAATGGTCAAAATTGATCTGATAACGGGTTTTCTCGGATCAGGGAAAACGACATTCATCAAGGAATATGCAAGGTATCTCATCTCTAAGGGCGAGAGGATCTGCATAATAGAAAATGATTACGGAGCCGTGAACATCGACATGGTGATGCTTCATAACCTTTTGGGGGATAACTGTAACCTGGAGATGATCGTGGGCGGAGACGGAAAAGAGGCCCACAGAAGGCGCTTCAGGACCAAGCTGATCTCCATGGGTATGAGCGGATATGACAGAGTGCTCATTGAACCTTCGGGTATCTATGATGTGGATGAGTTCTTTGATGTCCTTTATGACGAACCATTAGACAGATGGTACGAGATAGGAAATGTTATTTCACTGGTGGATGCTGAGGCTGTCTTTGATCTTGGTGACTTTGAGAGATATATCTTTATGTCAGAGATCGCCTGCGCCGGGAAGCTCGTCTTTTCCAAGATCAGGGAAGATTCTGATGCCGGAGCGGTTTTGGATGCTGTCAATAAGATCATGGAGGAGTTTGGAGGCAGGAAATTTGATGCCGAAAAAGACATTATCTTTAGATCCCCCGGTGCTGCCGGACATGATGGGAAAAACCCCTTTGAGCTTTTAACGACAGAGGATTTTGATGGTCTTTTAAGATGCGGCTATCGCCATGCGTCCTATGTCAAGCTTCCGATAGAAGATAAGCAGTTTACACCGCTTTTTTACTTCGATGTGGCTATGCCTTCAGATAGGCTGCAGGAGATAGCTAAAGGTCTTTTGACCGATAAGAAGGCAGGCCATGTTATCAGGATCAAGGGCTTTGTGCAGATATCGCCGGATTCTCAGGTGGAACTTAACGCCACGGAAAAAGAGATTAAGACTACGCCCATTATCAGCAGCAGAAATGTGCTTATTGTCATCGGCGAAAGACTGGACAAGCAATACATTAACAGTATCTTTAAGGACTACTGCTCAGTGGTGTCATTGTAGATCATAGAGTAAAAACTGCCATCAGGCAGTATCGGCAAAGATTATTCGGATAGACAAATGGGAGCCTTTGCCTGGCAAAGACTCCCATTTTATGAGGGTTGTGTCATGTGGAGTGTGTAGTGAAAAGCAAATTAAAGTGCCTCATCAAGCATTTTAGCAAGTGCTGACTGAGACATAGCCCCTGTCTGGCTGTTTACAACTTCACCGTTCTTGAAAACCATGAAGCTGGGTATTGACATTACACCATACTTGGCTGCAATAGCGTTGTTCTCATCAACGTTGAGCTTGCCGATCTTGATCTTGCCGTCATATGACTCTGCCATCTTCTCGACAACAGGCATCATCATCTTGCAGGGTCCGCACCAGTCAGCGTAGAAATCTACGAGAACAGGTGTGTCGCTTCCAAGTACTTCTGTATCGAAATTTTCTTCTGTGAATCTATATTCCATATTGATAACCTCCTGAATTACTGTGTGTTGTTAGTGGTTGTTGTTTTGTTGTGATGTTAATGTAACATACAACAATTTAATTGTCAACAATTAAATTGCAAATAATTTCAAAAATGTTATAATAAGGGTGTAACCGCCGATGAAATAAGGAGGTAACCAATATGATAAAAGTCTTTCATACAGGATATGAAGAGATAAAAGAACCTGATGTTTACAGAGGTCGCAAAAATGCCGATCTGGGACAGGGTTTCTATACAACAGACAATAGTGAGTTTGCAAACAGATGGGCAAGGGAAAAGAATGGTTCCAATTATTAAAATCTCCTGTATAATGAAGTTTATAAAAAATAAAACTTGTATTTGAAAGGGGAAACAAAAATGGAAGAGATGGCAGTACTTGCAACACTTGGAGGATTCTTGATAGTTGTGTTTCTGATCCTGATTGCTCTTTATCTTGTGGATGCTATTGCAAGATACAAGTACCTTAAGGTTCGAAGCTATCAGAATCCCTGGATGGGATTTATTCCGATAGCAAACATTTATGCATGTGTAGAAGCTACATACGGACCTGTTAATTACATCAACCTTTACGGTTGGAGAGCACCGTCAACACTTATTAAGCTCTGGGGCATTGTTACATATGTATTAAGTATTGTATGTAATCAGATCCCATATATTGGCGGAGTTCTTTCTTTACTGGTTACAATCATTAACATAGCAGTTCTGGTTCAGATCTTCAGGGATATGATGGAGAGACTTGATGATCCTCAGACATTAGGATTTGCAGTTCTTGCTAACATTATCAGTATCATTGCCAGCATTAAGCTTCTTACCACAGCAGGGAGCAGAGTAGCAGGATCACAGAACTGGCAGGCAGATCCAAGAGTTCTTGAATCTCAGAAAGTAATTGACGGACCGCTAAGCTTCATGAACGGATCAAACGGTGGAGCACAGGCAGGCTACACATACACAGCACCCGAAGCTCCTGAAGCACCCGTTGCACCCGAGGCACCTGCAGCTCCTGCTCAGAACTCCACAACAGACGATACAAATCAGAATCAGCAGTAATCGGCTGCATATATGAATTACAAGAGCGTGACACCAATCGGTGCCACGCTCTTTTTGCAATTATTAATGTATTAGCAGCCGTTAAGTTTGATATAATATAGGTGTTAACGCAAACGGGAGGCGACTGTCATGGAACAGGATGTAAAAAAGATCACCAATCAGATGGCGTTTGTGGGAATTCTGGGGAATGTGTTTTTGGCAGTGTTTAAGCTGATAGCAGGAATTGTCGGCCATTCTACAGCCATGATCTCCGATTTTGTACATACACTATCCGATGTTTTTGCCACATTTATTGCTTATATCGGGGTTGTTCTTTCAAGAAAAAAGGCGGATGATAAGCATCCTTACGGGCATGAGAGAATAGAGTGTGTGGCTTCGCTGATCCTGTCATTTATCCTTTTTGCAACAGGTATCGAAATAGGGAAAAAGTGCCTTGAGGCGATAGCGGATGGCAGCTACAGGCAGTTTGCAACGCCCGGTATGCTGGCTGTTATCGCAGCTGTGGTTTCCATTGCAACCAAAGAAGCTATGTACTGGTACACCATGTACTACGCAAAACAATTAAATTCCAGCGCCTTCAAAGCTGATGCCTGGCATCATCGTTCCGATGCTCTTTCTTCAATAGGAGCACTTATAGGTATTGTAGGGGCAAGACATGGGTTCCCGGTTCTTGATCAGGTTGCAGGTATTTTGATCTGTCTGATGATCATGTGGGTGGCAATAGAGATATTCCGCGGAGCAGTGGACAAGATGCTTGATACATCGGCGGACAGGGAAATGGAGACGCAGATAAGAGATCTGGTTTATAACTTCTCAAGGGATGAGAAGCTGGGAGTCGGAGTGGATCTTTTAAGAACCAGGACATTTGGCGAGAGAGTATATGTCGAGATGGAGATAAACGCCGACGGAAGTATGACTCTGCAGCAGTCTCATGATATTGCCGAGAGAGTTCATGACAAGATAGAAGAAGAATTCCCTGAAGTTAAACATGTTATGATCCATGTAAATCCGACAGGCTATAAGCATCACTCAGATGAGAATCGATGAAGGAGTTTGCTTTATCCGACAACTGATATAGGCCGCTTTATAACTATGATATCAGCACTGATGGGAGTGGCTGTAATAGCACTCCCATCAGGTATGATCACTGCTGCTTATATGAACGAAATTAGTAAAAAGAAATCCAAGTATGAACTCTGATTTTTATCAGAGGAGCTTATTTGCTATTCTGTGCTCTGCCTTACCTGTCTGATAGAAGTGTGTAAAGAGTGCATCACCGTTGGTGCCGAAAGTATTCTGAAGATCAGGATAATTCATGTAGTAGTCGTATGCATTGAACTCACTGTTGTTGTTTGCGTACCATTTAAGAGGTGCTGCCATATCTGCTTTCTTTCCGTAGGTAGGATCTATATTCTGTACGTAAACTTCGATGCAGTCATTAAGGTTCTTGTCATCCACTCTCTTGTCGTCAACGTAGAAGTAGAAGAATACATTTTTTACCTGCTCGTCGGGACCGATATGAAGAATGATGTGCTGTGATCCGGATTTTTCTGAGCATTCAATGTATGTCTTGCTGCTGGTGTGCTCACTGATATAAGCGTCATAGTCATATGTTGCTCTCATCCAGAGATCCATTGAATCACCTGCATTTATTGATACACAGCACTGCTCGAAATCGAAGCATTCAGGGATTTCACTGTATGCAAATGACTTGAAGTTAAAAGCTGTAATGCTGAGTGCGATGATGAATAATGATGCGATAAGTCTTTTAATCTGATTTCTCATAATGAACACCTCCATAATTTTCATAATTTTTATCTTTGGTTACTTCTTTGTTTTTCTCTCTTGATTGATTCTGATTAAACTATACTCCCCTGTTTATCACAAAATTATCACACTTTATGTGATGTTCTTCATTGCGTCTTAAAAATTTTGTGATATATTCTTCTAGGAAAAGGTTTTGCTGACTACAATGCCGGCATAGGGGGAGAGGGAAAGATAATGATCAACCATTTTAATGCTTTTATTTCTTATAAGCATGCTGATCTTGATAATAAGATTGCAGCATCCATAGTAAGGGATCTGGAGCATTTTCATATACCCAAAAAGATACAGAAAGCAACGGGTGTAAAAAGGATAGAGAGAATATTCAGGGATAAGGATGAGCTGCCTATTACAAGTGATCTCAATGACACTATTTCCATGGCGCTGCATAACGCTGATTATCTGATAGTTATCTGTTCAACAAACACCAAGTATTCTACCTGGGTGGAAAAAGAGATTGAGGTGTTCCTGCAGAACCACACAATGAATCAGATTCTGACGGTTCTGGCAGATGGTGAACCAAATGAAGTCATACCGAAATGTCTTTTGACAGGTAAAAAAGAAGTTGTGGATGAAGACGGCGTAAAGCGTATTGTGGAAATGCCTTTTGAACCGCTCTCATGTGACTACAGAATTCCTTATAAAAGGGCCAAGGCTGAAGAAGTACCTCGTATGGTGGCTGCCATCATCGGTTGCTCTTATGATGAGCTTATAAACAGACATCGTCAGTACAAGATGAGAAGACTGACTGCAGTTTTTGCCGGGGCAATGGCACTTTCATTGGGGTTTGCCGGTTACATGCTCCACAGTAACACTCTTATTCACGAAAACTATCTGGAAGCTCTTAAGAACCAGTCGAGAAATCTGGCAAATCAGTCTGAGAGGCTCCTTGATGAGGAAAACCGAATCGAGGCAATGCAGCTGGCTCTGGAGTCACTCCCTAAGTCGGAAGATGATGAAAAGCCGGTAACAGCGGAGGCTGTAAGGGCTATAACAAAATCTTCGAGGGCATATGTATCTCTTGCCGGAGGCAATGTCGATGCGGTATGGAACTACAAGATGCCCAATCATGTCAAACAGTACAAGCTGTCTGAGAAGAATACATATCTTGGGGCATTGGATGATAACAGTGTTGTGATTGCCTGGGACACTAAGACTCATAAGCAGGTGCTGAATGTGGAGAATTACGGAGATGATGCCGATGATATTTACTTCTTTGGGGATGATAAGCTGATCGTTAAGTGTGAAGAGAGCATTCATGCATATGACCTTTCCCAGGAGGGAAAAGAAATTTGGGTTATTCAGGATAATGATTACAGTATTCCGTATGTACATGATGTTTTCACGTGTTCCGATGATGCGATAATAGTGGCTGCCAGTACCGGGGAAATCAAGGTTGTTTCAATGAAAGATGGGCAGGTAATACAGTCATTTGATATTGTAGGCGATGATCCTGAAAAGGATGTCTACATATCATTGTTTGATTTTTCAGAGGACAAAGGTAAGCTTGCATATATTCTGATGGATAGAACAGATTTTTCTGCTTATACCTACAGGCTCGGTGAGTATGATCTGACAACCGACACAAATACAGTTTCGGAAGAGGCGATGGTAGAATATGTCAAGGCGCTTACATACCAGGGAGACAGAATTGTTCTTGCCTGTGAAGATGAATCAAACTCGAGTACTATGCTTTTTGATTTTAATTTTGTTGCCAAGGGTACTGATTTCATCAAATGTTACTCATCGGGAAATTTAAACCCGGAATGGACGTCTGATTTTACTTATCTTGATCTGAGTGAGAAAAATGAATTTCTCCCAATGTCCGGTGATAAGATCGCCTATGCAGAAGGCGATACCTACAGGGTCTGGGATGTTATAACCGGTGAGATCATCGGAACATATGATACCAACGATACCATCGTAGACATCAGTGACACAGATGATGACGGGGTTCCTATGTTCGTGACTCAGAGCGGTGCATCCGGAACATCAGCTTCACTCAGGGACGTGAGCGGAGTCAGCATGAGTACCCTGTTTTCTGATGATCTGAGAGAAGCTGTTGTCAAAGGAGGCGTATACACACTCAGGTATATGGACAGACAGATAATTTACTATACCTCCGGTGTATATGATGAGGACTGGACGAGGATCACAGAGGTTCCTGCCTATAAGACAGGCGGCAGCTTCTGCCTGGATGAAAATGTTTTGGCAGTTTTCGATATTGCCAAAGAAAATCCGGAGCTCATATTTGTTGATCCCGTGAGCAAGACATATCTTGGAAGCGCTGTTTTGAGCAGTACAGTAAGTGCTTACCAGTACAAGCTGCTTGGAAGCTATGAAGGCGTATTTTATGCCGTGCATTCCGAGGACAAAAAGCTTGTGCTTACCGGAGTGGATCTGAATACGATGCAGGTCTCAACAGAGATCATCTGTGATGAATATTCAGAATACGATCCTGTATGCGATATGAAGGCCGGTAAGCTTGTTTATTACGGCTCAGAGGATAATTCATACTATTATGTTGTAAAAAGAGATATTGCAACAGGTGAAGAAACAAGGATCAGTCTTGATGGCAAAATGACAGGGATTACATATTTCCCTGAAAAAGACTGTGCATATATGGCTACCAACAAGGAGTATACAATTTCAGCACCGACAGATGCCATTGTAAGTTTCTCCGATGAAGCACTTTCTTATATAGAAATGCCTGAGCAGTGGCTGAATACAGGTTATGTGGTATTGGATGAAAGCGGCAAGAGAATTGCGGCTTCCGACGGTGAAAAGATCCGTATACTGGATGTAAATGGTGAGTTTAAGGGAGAAGTGGCCTGTAACAATGTTTCTCCTCTTGGAATAAGCTTTAAAGAGGTCGGAGGAAAAGAGCTTTTGCTTGTGGCCTTCGATAACGGAACTCTTAACAGATATGACGCCGAAACCGCAGAATTTCTCGGAAGATCGGACCTGACAGTTGTTTCGATGGCGTCACTTTATGAGGCAGACATGGACTATGATAAAGAGCAGGGCCTTTTGTACGTGCAGATTGGAACCATGCTCGACATCATTGAGACAGATACATGGATTGAGCTAACGAGCATTTCAAATTGCTATGGACATAATAAAGAAACCGATACTTTTATCACATCGGGATATGATGGTGTAAATAACGGAATCGTCGGATATTTTGAACACTACAGCGTTGACAGGCTGATCCAGAAGGCAAGGGATTACCTTCAGGGCGAAGAAATGTCCGATGAGCTTAAGTCGATGTACGGAATAAGCGGTTAAGCTTCACATTTCTTGTATATGGAGTTAAATAAAAATAGATTTTGACATACCGGTTCACCCATTGCCACAACCTTCAAGATTTGCTATTATGTTCGTGTTTGTGGCAGTTTTTTTCTTTATATAAAGAGGAGAAATATGAAAGATTTGAACAGGACAGAGCCATACAAGCACTTAGGGGAAGAATGCGGTGTGTTTGGCATGTATGATTTTGATGGCGGTGATGTTGCTGATTCTATCTATTACGGCCTTGTTTCGCTTCAGCACAGAGGCCAGGAGAGCTGCGGTATAGCGGTCAGCGACACAAAAGGGCCAAAAGGAAAAGTCCTAAGTTTTAAGGATATGGGCCTTGTAAATGAGGCTTTTACCCCGGAAGAGATAGACAAGCTTAAGGGGGATATCGGCGTGGGACATGTGCGCTATTCCACAGCCGGCAGCAGTACCAGAGAAAACGCGCAGCCCCTTGTTCTTAATTATGTAAAGGGAACGCTGGCAATGGCGCACAACGGCAATCTAATAAACGCACCGGAACTGCGGCATGAGCTTGCATATACCGGAGCGATTTTCCAGACCACAATTGATTCTGAGGTCATAGCTTATCACATTGCAAGAGAAAGACTGAACTCCAAGTCTGTAGAGGAAGCGGTCGGAAGAGCGATGCTCAAGATAAAAGGTGCATACAGCCTTGTGATCATGTCTCCGAGAAAACTCATCGGAGCAAGGGATCCATATGGATTTAAGCCGCTGGTTATAGGAAGAAGAGAAAACTGTTATATCCTTGCTTCCGAGACCTGCGCCCTTGATACCATCGGCGCCACCTTTATAAGAGACGTAGAGCCCGGAGAGATCGTGACTATATCTCCTGAATACGGGATACAGTCAGATAAGAGCCTGTGCATAGAAAAGAGCAGGCAGGCCAGATGTATATTTGAGTATATTTACTTTGCAAGGCCCGACAGCACAATAGACGGCGTAAGTGTTTATGATGCCAGGATCGCAGCAGGAAGATTTCTTGCCAAGGATTCACCTGTAGATGCCGACATGGTAGTGGGAGTTCCGGAATCGGGAAATGTAGCCGCTCTCGGCTATGCCCTTGAGTCAGGCATCCCCTACGGTCAGGCCTTTGTCAAGAATTCATATATTGGAAGAACTTTTATCAAACCCAGGCAAAAGAACCGTGAATCCAGCGTGCAGGTCAAGCTAAATGCCCTGCGCAGTGCGGTGGAGGGCAAGAGGATCATCATGATAGATGACTCGATCGTCCGCGGAACTACTTCTGACAGGATTGTCCGCATGCTTCGTGATGCCGGAGCCAAAGAGGTTCACATGAGAGTAAGCTCCCCGCCGTTTTTGTGGCCGTGCTATTTCGGAACGGACGTACCGGCAAGGGATCAGCTTATTGCATATAACAGGAATGTAGATGATATCTGCAGGATAATCGGTGCAGATTCCCTGGCATATCTTGAACTTGGAAGACTGGAAGAAATGGTGGGAGGTAATCTCTCCATCTGCAAGGGATGCTTTACAGGCAAATATCCTATGGATCCGCCAACAGAAGATATCAGAGGAAGCTACGAAAAATAACACAGAATAAACAAGGAAATATCAGGAGGAAAATTATGAGTACAGATCGTTACACCAGCCCATTGTCAGAGCGCTATGCAAGCAGCCAGATGCAGTATATCTTTTCACAGGATATGAAGTTTAAGACCTGGAGAAAGCTCTGGATCGCCCTTGCTGAGATTGAGAAGGATCTTGGCCTTAACATTACACAGGAACAGATCGATGAGCTCAAAGAGCACGCCGAAGACATAAACTATGATGTTGCAAGAGCCCGTGAAAAGGAAGTCCGACACGATGTTATGAGCCATGTTTATGCATACGGACATCAGTGTCCCAAGGCAAAGGGAATCATCCATCTTGGTGCAACAAGCTGCTACGTTGGTGATAACACTGACATCATCATAATGACTGATGCTTTAAGGCTCGTTCGCAAGAAGCTTGTAAACGTGATCGCTAAGCTCTCAGAGTTTGCTGATAAATACAAGGACCAGCCAACTCTCGGCTTTACACATTTCCAGCCTGCACAGCCTACAACAGTAGGTAAAAGAGCCTGCCTCTGGCTTCAGGATTTCACGATTGACCTTGAGGATCTTGACTATGTGCTTGATAACATGAAACTTTTGGGATCCAAGGGAACAACAGGAACACAGGCATCCTTCCTTGAGCTCTTTGACGGAGACCTTTCCAAGGTTGATAAGCTCGACCCAATGCTTGCTAAGAAGATGGGCTTTAAGGGATGTATGGCTGTTTCAGGCCAGACCTACAGCCGTAAGATTGATATGAAGGTTATCAATGTTCTCTCTGGAATCTGTGCATCAGCCACCAAGATGGCTCAGGATATCAGACTCCTTCAGCACCTTAAAGAGGTTGAGGAGCCCTTTGAGAAGAGCCAGATCGGTTCATCAGCTATGGCTTACAAGAGAAATCCCATGAGAAGTGAGAGAATCTGTTCACTTTCAAGATACGTTATGATAGATGCTCTAAACCCGGCTATAACCGAGGTTTCACAGTGGTTTGAGAGAACTCTTGATGACTCAGCCAACAAAAGAATTTCAATTCCGGAAGGATTTCTTGCAACAGATGGAGTCCTTGACTTGTGTATTAATGTAGTAGATGGTCTTGTGGTTTATCCTAAGGTCATTGAAAAGCACATGCTTGCTGAGCTTCCTTTCATGGCAACAGAGAATATAATGATGGATGCGGTTAAGGCAGGCGGCGACAGACAGGAGCTTCACGAGAGGATCAGAGAGCTCTCAATGGAGGCCGGCAAGACTGTCAAGGTTGAGGGTAAAGACAATAATCTCCTCGAACTTATCGCTGCAGATCCTGCATTCCACTTAAGTCTTGAGGAACTTAAGGCTTCAATGGATCCGAGGAAGTACGTCGGATGCAGCGCACATCAGGTTGAGAAATTCCTTGATGAAGTAGTAAAGCCCATTCTTAAGGCCAACGAGAAAGACCTTGGAGTGACAGCAGAGATAAACGTGTGAGATAAAGGGATTCAAAGTCATATGCTACTGTGCTTGCACAAAGTAGAATATGACCTTGAAGACCGAACGGACATGAGGAAAAAAGATACGCGAAGAATGAGCGGATCGATTTCCGAGAAAGGTATAATAAGTATGAAAATAAGTGATTTGTTCAAGGAAAAAGAAGTCACCCTCTCTTTT
>CAMORK010000017.1 GCA_946623755.1 uncultured Butyrivibrio sp.
ACATCAAATTCTTAAGATTTACCATCGAAATTTCTTAAGATTTCTTAAGAATTTAAAAAAAGGTAGAATCAGTAACTGCATGTACTAATTCTACCATTTTTTCGTATATCTTATTTAATTTATTGATTAAGCTGTTCTGAGAAGACCGATGGCTCCTACAATCAGCAGAATCGGCAGTGCTATAAAAGCAAATCCGTATGCAACCATTCCCACAAGAATGAATGGAAGGAACACAATGTAGAACATGAATTTCATCACGCCCCAGGTTGCTTTGAATGCGAATTTAAGCAGTCCGCCGAAGATCATGAAGAACAAAACAAAGAATATGATTGTCATCATATGCGTTCACCTCCTTTTTTGTTTTCTCCAGGTTCCTATCTGTTGATATGAGTTTACTTCAGACAGGCACAAACAAAAATATCCGTTTTGGAGAAAATCGGGAGGTTATTTTTCTTTTGAAGAAAATGAGTCATCAATTCCGTTTTCCCTCTCCGGATAAACTACCTTTTTTCATCCTGATCTATCACCTTCATCCCCGTTGTAAATGCGAAAGGATACATGAATATCTTCTCGTCTCCGGAGTCAAACTGTACCGTAAATTTCGTGGGAATTTCATCGTCATCCCACCTGACATCTATGATCGTGCCCTCACCATATCTGCTCTGGCTTATCCTCTCACCTATCACAAGATTCTCAGGCACGCCCTTTTCATCCTCAACCACTTTCTTTTTCTTAAGAAGAGGCGTCGGCTTTAGCAGCATATTCGCTGCCTTTTTCTTTGGCTTCTTTTTCTCGCTCTCGGGCTTTTCTTTCGTCTTACTCAGCTCAGAGACAAATATAGATGGCGAATCGGAATACTTCAGGATATACAGATTGTCTTTTGCCCTGGTCATGCCAACGTAAAAGATCCTTCGCTCTTCCTCGTAGTCCTGCTTCTCCTTGGGTGTTGCCTTCTTGAAGTTTATCACCTTGCCCGGAAGCGCACCGTTTATAACATCCATCAGATAGACGGTATCGTACTCAAGGCCCTTGCTGGAGTGGATTGTGGACAGGATAAACCTGCTCTTGTAGTTTGGCTTCTCCTCAGTAAGTGTCTGCCTCAGCACGTCGAGCCTGTTAAGGAACCCTTCGATTGTCGGCTCGTTTTTTGCAAGACACTCCAGAATAAAGAGCTTTCCCGAATCCATATTGTTATCGCTGAGATACTCACCGTACCCCATGTACTTATCAAGCCTGTTAATAGCCTTGTAGGTCGACTCGCCCGCCATGTTTCTGAAATGTGTTCTGAGCGCCCTGACGTTTCCGAGGACTCTTTTACCAAGATCTGCGTACTCAGCGGCATCCAGAATTCCTATATGCTTCTCATCGGCAATACGGCACATGTTCTCCGCATCCGGCTTTCTTAGGAACGTCTGGAACTTGAAGTAAATCTTCATGAACAGCTCCGGATCGTATGGACTTAAGCAGAACCTGAGCATGTTTACGACATCGACCACAACCCGATGAGTAAAGAAAGCCATGTCGGCGCTCTTGATCCTGTAAGGAACATTCTCACGCAGACACAGGTCCACCAAAGGAAGCACGCTCTCGTTATCGCGGTAGAGTACAGCTGTCTGAGCCGAAGCATTTCTTGCCACCTCCAGCAGATACTTGTACTGATCCCTCCTGCTGCCAAGCGTGATAAAACCGACATCCGACTGCTCATCTCTTGTGGCTCTCATATGCTTTTCGTGGCGACTGAAGTTCTTTTGAATAAAGACATCAGCAGCCTGAACAATTCCGGCACATGACCTGTAGTTCCTGTTCATCACAAGCACTTTTGCCCCGGGATGTTCTTTTTCAAAGTGCAAAAGAGCTTCCGGATAAGCTGCCCTGAATCCATATATGCTCTGGTCTTCGTCCCCGACCATAAACAGGTTCCCTCTTTCTCCGGACAAAAGAGCTATGATCATGTGCTGCACTTTCGAAGTATCCTGAGCTTCGTCGACGCATATATATCTGTATTTATCCCTGTAGAACTCCAAAAGGTCTTTTGACCCCTTGAGCATCCTGTAGGCATAGATCATCTGATCATCGTAGTCCATAAGGCTCCGGGCCTTGAGCTCTTTGTTGTAGCTCTCGTAGATCTGAAGAAGCTCAAGTCCTTCGTTCTCGCCGAGCTTTCTGATCTCATCTGCCTCAAGCATCATGTTCTTGCAGTAGGTGATAAGAGTCCTTACTGTCTTTATATCGCTCTCTGTGGGATATTCCTTCATCCCCCTCACAAATATGTCGGTCAGGATCTTGCCCGATAGCTTCTCATCTGTAATCAGGTCAAAAGAGGTTTTCCCGATAAGTCTCCCATAGTGGCTGATTATCTTGGCGCAGATTCCATTGATGGTCCTGAATTCAAGTCTCTCGGACACATCCTCGCCAAACAGTCTTTTGAATCTGTCAGCCATATCTCTTGTAGCAGCAACCGTGTAAGTAAGCGTAAGAATGCTTTCCGGATCTATCTCTTTTACATAAAGCATGTACCCAAGCCTGTGCACAAGCACCGTTGTCTTACCGCTTCCGGGCACCGCCAGAAGAAGCACCGGTCCCTCTATAGTCCTGACAGCCGTAAGCTGTTCATCATTTAGTTTCGATCCGTATTTGTCTAAGAATTCCTGTTCTGTCATTTTCTTTTTCTAAATCTCTTTCCCCCGTGTCAAAACACTTAAAGAGTATACCTTATCACTACCGAGAAATCCAATTAAAAAACCGGCAAAGACTCTCTTGCCGCAATTTGTGGCAGAAGTGAGGGTTCACGTCCTCGGGACATGAAAAATGCAGGCACAAGGAGGTATCTCTTACCGGAATCTGTGGCAAAAGTAAAGGTTTGCGTCCTCGGGACATGAAATATGCAGGCACAAGGAGGTATCTCTTGCCAGAATCTGTGGCAAAAATGGAGGTTCACGTCCTCGGGACATGAAATATGCAGGCACAAGGAGGTATCTCTTGCCAGAATCTGTGGCAAAAGTGGAGGTTTGCGTCCTCGGGACATGAAAAAAGCAAGCATAAGGGGGGATCCATTGCCGGAAATTGAAAGGCCCTAAATATCTGGTGCTGCATAACAGCCAACATCCGAGCCAATATCTTCCTTCATGACCCGCTTAGTGACAAAAAATGCCTGAACAACTGAATATCAATGGCACCATGGAATACCGCAGCACGCTTTTGCGAGGATATGCCGCGAAAGGCCATTGATATTCAGTTGCCCGGGCATACAATCCTAAGCAGCGAGTCATGAAGAGTGAGTCAACAGAACCGTCCCCTTGACTCACCTTGTCACCACATGAAGCGGCAGGTCGTAGTATTCGGAGGAAAGCACAAACTTATCTGCAATGCCTTCCGTCACGTAGACTTCCCTGTCCTCAGTCACGAATATTGCCTCAAAATCATCAGATCTCTTATACTCTTCAACAGCCTTATCCAAACCCTCCACAAAAAGCGCAGTAGACAGTCCGTCGCACAACAGTCCATCGCGTCCTACAATCGTCACAGATACAAGGCCGCTCTCAGCAGGCTTGCCGGTGGTGGGGTTTAAGATATGCCAGTATCTCTTGCCGTTTTCCTCAAAGTATCTCTCATATCCGCCGGATGTAATTATTGCCACATCATCAGCATCAATTACACCTATCATCCCAGATGCACTGTCAGGAAACGGGCTCTTGATAGCCACCTTCCACGGGTCTTTGCCTGACTTGCTGCCGATGCACTGCACATTTCCTCCAAGATTTATGAGTGCATGCTCGACGCCTTTTTCGCGAAGCATGTCTGACACCGCGGTCCCGGTGTATCCCTTAGCCACACTGCCAAGATCAAGCTCCATACCATCCGGGAGGATGACATGCGCCCCACTGCCTGTATCTGCTTCGTCTTCTGAATCCGGTGATACCCCCCGTTCCAGAACGACCTTTCTGTAACCGACGCTGTACAGCAGCTCAGCCAGCTCACCATCAGACGGAACCCGATATTCACCTGTCGTAAATCCCCAGGCCCTCAGCACAGGATAGATTGTAATATCCAATGCCCCGCCTGTTCTCTCGCACACATCCAACGCCCGCTCCAGTATATTTCCAACTTCATTAGAGAGCTTTCCCTCTCCGTTTTCATTGACCTTTGCTATCTCGCTTGCAGAATCTGTAACCGACAGTTCTTTTTCAAGGCGTCTTATGTACTCCTCCGCCTCCGGCGTGTAGTCCTTCTTGCCGGCAATCTGCAGTTCCATGACTGTGTCCATGGCAAAAATGGTAGAGGTATAAATCTTCTCCCCCGGAAAAGCACAGCCCCAGGCAAGCACAGACAAAAGACTGCTCGCAGCCAGTGCCAATACTACCCTGGGGTATATTTTCATTTTTGGTCTTCTATTAAAAAAAAGTCGCATAATAGCTTATTTCAAAACTTCATTAAGGCTTCCTGTGCGGTATCCCTTGAGATCCAGAGACACATACGCAAAACCCATCTCATGAAGCTTATCATTTATCTCCTCACGAACTGAAGGCGCAAGCGCCTTATCAATATCCTCAGGCAAAAGCTCTATCCTGGCCAGTGGCGCACCGCTTCCGTGAACCCTTACCCTGAACTGCCTGTATCCTTTATTCAAAAGAAACTGCTCCGCCTCATCAACCATACGAAGCTTCTCATTTGTAAGCATCTCTCCATAGGGAATTCTGCTGGCAAGGCAGGCAAAAGACGGTTTGTTCCAGGTTGGAAGATCAAATTCTTTGGACAAGTCCCTGATATCCTGCTTTTTAAGTCCTGCTGCCCTGAGAGGACTCTTTACGCTAAGCTCAGCAATGGCTTTCATCCCCGGCCTGTAGTCACCTTCGTCATCCACGTTGGATCCTTCAACTACTTCAGAAAGTCCTTCTCTTATTGCTGTATCAATAAATCCCTGAAACAGTGCCTTCTTGCAAAGATAGCATCTGTCCTTGGGGTTTTCTGCCACACCATCGATTGCCAGAACATCAACCTCTGCTACCAGATGTTTTACTCCGATTCTCTCACAAAACTGTCTGGCCTCAGTTACTTCTCTCTCCGGCACAAAGCAGGAGCTTGCAGTAAGTGCCACCGCCCTGTCTCCCAGCGCTTCTCTTGCAGCATGCAAAAGAAATGTGGAATCCACTCCACTTGAAAAGGCAACAGCCACACTGCCGTAGCCCTTAAGTATTTCCAAAAGTTTATCGTACTTTTCCTTTAATTCATTATTCATAACATGTACCATTACTCGCCTTGCAGATACCTGATCACATCAGGAAGACTCTCCTTGACAGTCTCCACTAGATTCTTCATCTCATCATTGGCAGGAAGAAGGTCCGGAACCATGATTGGGCGAAGTCTGCCGCCCGCAGCCGACCTTACACCATTGTATGAGTCCTCGATGGCATAACATCTCTCAGGTGCGACGCCTATCTTCTCACATGCCAAAAGATATATCTCCGGGTCAGGTTTACTTCTCGTAACCACGTCCCCTGTCACAAGCTCATCAAAAAAGTGAAGGACTCCTGCATCCCGAAGCTCAGCTTCCACCACAGGTCTTCTTGTTGATGAAGCCAGCGCTATCTTTTTGCCGCTGTCTTTAAGGAAAGTCAGGATCTCTTTTACCCCGCTCTTCATTGGAAGCTTGCCGCCGTCGTACTTCTCATGAAAGATAACGGAAGCTTCCTTGGCGTACTCGTCATACGGAAAATCCTCTCCATAGTAGCGAAGCATTATCTGTTTGGTCTCTCTGTCATTAACTCCGGTGCAGGCCAAAAACGCCTCTGTTATATCTCCCAGATCGTGTCTGTCCGCAACAACGTACCAGCTCTCAAGCACGGCTCTCTCAGAATCGAAGATAACTCCGTCCATATCGAAAACCACTGCATCAAAATCTCTCATTAAATTCCTCCAACAAACTCATCTCACATTATCCCAAAGCCACATCCAGGGCCATCATAAGCGTAAATCCAAGCGCAAACATGATTACACCGATGTTGGAATGCTCACCCTCAGACATCTCAGGGATAAGCTCCTCTACTACGACGTACATCATGGCACCTGCAGCAAAACTCAGAAGATACGGCATTGCAGGGACAATGAGTCTTGCCGCAAATATCGTAAGCAGCGCTCCGATCGGCTCTACCGCACCGGACAAGGCTCCGTCCATAAATGCACCAAACTTGGTTTTTCCTTTTGAGTGAAGAGGCATGGATATGATCGCTCCCTCGGGGAAGTTCTGAATTGCAATACCAAGAGCCAGCGCCAGTGCCCCGCCTGCAGTCACAGGTGCGCTTCCGGATATCCATCCCGCAAATACAACACCTACAGCCATACCTTCAGGTATGTTGTGAAGTGTAACTGCCAGTACCATCATTGTGGTCTTTTGCAGCTTGGACTTGGGACCTTCTGCCTTCTCAGCATTCATGTGCAGATGCGGTATCACGCAGTCCAAAAACAGCAGGAACAGTATTCCTATCCAAAAACCCACAGCAGCAGGTACAAAAGACAGTGTTCCCATGCCTTCTGCCTGTTCCAGTGCAGGAACAATAAGGCTCCATATGGATGCTGCCACCATGACTCCGCTGGCAAATCCCGTCAGAGCTCTCTGCACCTGACCGTCAAGTTCCTTTTTCATAAAGAAAACCATAGCCGATCCCAGTACCGTTCCGGCAAAAGGGATCAGTATTCCAAGCCAGATATTAATGCTCATAAGCTGCACCTCCTTTTGAGATTGCAAAAATGATCCATCAGAATCATCTATCCATCAGCTCATCTTCTTGTACATCAGATTTCCAAGTGCCTGAACAGCCTGAACGAAGATGATCAGGATTGCCGAGCATACGATCAGGTACTCAGTCTTGTACTGCTGATAACCATAGCGGATAGCGATATCGCCGACGCCACCGCCTCCGACTGTTCCTGCCATAGCTGAATACCCAACAAGTGAAATTATAAGAAGTACGATTCCGTTTAACATTCTCGGAATAGACTCTTTTACATAAACTCTCATAAGTATCTGGAAATTTGAAGCTCCAAAAGATCTTGCTGCCTCAATAACTCCGGGATTGGTCTCGCGAAGAGAAGTCTCAAAAACCCTTGCGATAAAAGGAATTGCAGATACTGTAAGCGGAACGATGGCTGCTGTTGTTCCGATTGACTTGCCCACAAGAGCTCTTGTGAAAGGAATCAGGATAACCAGCAGGATAATGAACGGAAAGCTTCTGAACACATTGACGATGAAGCTCAGTATTCCGTAAACAACCTTGTTCGGCTTAAGTCCTCCGGGTGCTGTAAGTGTAAGTATAACCGCCGGAATAAATCCAAGTATTACTGAGAAAAGCGTTGACCAGAAAACCATGACAAGGGTCTTCCAGAACGCCTGCAGAATTATTGGATAAATGGCGGGATTAAGTATTTGTTCTAACATCTGTATTTCCTCCGAAATGAGTTACTCTCTTATTTGATAACTTCCCAGGTTACGCCCTTGGAATCCAGGAACTGACATGCTCTCTCAAGGTCTTTTTCCTCCATGTTAAGAACCAGGCTTCCGTAAACATCTTCCCTGAAGTCCTCAAGCTTGGCCCAGCAGATATTGAAATCCGTCTGAAGCTCCTGAGACATCTGGGTTACGATAGGCCTCTGATTGCCCTCTCCGAAGAAAAAGAGCTTTAGATTGATTCCGGTAGTAGGAAGTTTGTCTGACTCTTCGCGAAGGAAGTCTCTGATCTCTCTCTCCTTGGGCCATACGAAAAGCTGCTCCGGCTTACCTATGGCAAGCATCTGGCCGTGGCTTAGGAACGCTACTCTCTGACAGATCTGCTTTACAACTTCCATCTGATGAGTAACCACCACGATAGTGATGCCCATTTCTTTATTGATCTTCTGCAAAAGAGCCAGTATACCCTTTGTAATCTCCGGATCAAGTGCACTTGTAGCCTCATCGCAAAGAAGGATCTCCGGGTCAAGAACCAGCGCTCTTGCTATGGCAACTCTCTGCTTCTGTCCACCGGAAAGCTCACGGGGCTTGGCATGTATCTTTTCTTCGAGGCCGACAAGCTTTATGAGGTTCATGATCTTCTCTTTTGCCTCGGGAGTGTTTGTAGGAATTCCCCAAAACTTCATGGGAAGAGCCACGTTGTGATATACATCCAGTCTCTCAAGAAGATTGAAGCTCTGGAATATCATTCCCATTCTCTTCTGTAAAAGACGGAGCTCGCTCTTGTTCTTAACATCAACCAGCGTGCCGTCTACCCTTATCTCTCCTCTGTCATAGGTCTCAAGTCCGTTGATACACCTGAGTAGTGTGGATTTTCCTGCACCTGACTGACCGATTATTCCAAAGATCTCTCCTTTTTCTATATCCATGGAGACGTTCTTTAGCACCTCTGTTCTGTTGAAGGTCTTTTTAACATTTTTGATAGTTATCATTTCGTTTCGTTCCAATCTGATTTTGATAAGAGCTCTTTTGCCCTAAACATGCTTTATTGTACCACAACACGTGCAGTTACGCATTATAAGGAAAAAGACACTCTGCGAATGGGCAGTGTGTCTTTTCTCTTTGGTAGGATTATTATGTTATGGCTATGGCTAATTGTTTACTGTGCGTCAATGAAAGAGGTAATAACTGCTCCCTTGTATGTGTCGTCGATGTACTTCTGAACCTTATCGGACTGAAGAGCCTTGATAAGAGCCTGTGTCTTTTCTGATGACTCGTTGCCCTCTTTAACAACAAGGAAGTTTGTTCTCTTTACTGTTGTCTCATCATCAAAAGTCTCGATATCAAGTGCAGGATACTCAGCGGGAAGACCTGCCTCAAGAGCGTAGTTTCCGTTGATTGTTGCTGCATCAAGATCAGGAAGTGAGAGTGGAAGGTTTGCTGCCTCAAGAGGTGTGATCACATATCCGTGAGGGTTAGCATCCTTATCCTTGGTAAGTGTATCCTCTGTGTAGCTTGGATCTGTTCCGAAGTCACCCTTTGAAACAAGAAGTCCCTTCTGAACAAGAAGGTCAAGTCCTCTTGCGCCGTTATCAGGATCGTTAGGAATACCGATTGTTGCGCCATCGGGAATCTCTGAAAGGGCTTTATACTTCTGTGAGTAGATACCCATTGGCTCGATGTGGATGCCGGCTACAGCTGTAAGGTGAAGGCCTGCATCTGAGTTCTGCTGGTTCATGTAACCAAGAGTCTGGAAGTAGTTTGCATCAAGCTCTCCCTGCTCAAGTGATGTGTTAGGGAGTACATAATCTGAGAAAACAACTGTCTCAAGTTCCCATCCATCCTCTGCAAGAACCTCTTTTACGATGTTATCAAGGATCTCAGCGTGAGGTACAGGTGTTGCACCAACTGTGATCTTCTTGTCACCTGAATCTGCTGCAGCAGGTGCCTCTGCATCTGCAGGAGCTTCTGCCTGTGCTTCAGGTGCTGCCTCTGTAGTGTTGTCTGTAGTCTGAGCAGGTGCTGTATCGCCGCAACCTGTAAGGGCTCCAAGAGCCAGTGTTGTTGCAAGTACAAGGCTTGCTATTACTTTCTTTTTCATAATTTCCCTCCTCGTTCCGCCTGGATAAGCGGTTCATATCTTTGTTTTCTTTGATTTACTATAATATACCCCTCTGATTGCACCCTTGCAATATCGAGAGAATTATAGACGCCGATAAATATAGCTTATAGGGTGATCAGATTTCTTTATGCCTCTCAAGCTTCTCCACGAAGGTCCTGCCCATTTCACTGAGTTCCTGGCCTTTTCTGGTGATGTAGCCAAAGGTCAGCATCTCATCTTCTTTGAGCTTGATCACTCTGATGTCAGATGAAGTCTTGCCCTCGCCGAGCATGGCTGCGCCGACAGCGTAACCGTCAAGTCCAAGCATCAGCTCGATGGATGTGGCTCTTTCGTTGGTTGAGATCACCTTCTTGTAATCGTAGGTAGCAAGGGCTTCTTCTCTATAGTAAAAAGAGGTGTTGTCACCCTGATCAAATACCATGCAGGGGTAATCCTGAAGATCATCAAGGGAAAGCTCTTTTGCATCAGCCAGAGGATGGTCCTTGCTGAGGTATACGTATGTATCTCGGGAAAAGAGCTCATGAAACTCCAGCGCTGCATCCACAAATATCTTCTTAAATGTCGCCTTGTTAAAGTCGCTCAGAGCAATAACGCCGACTTCGCTCTTTAAGGTCTTAACATCCTCAATCACCTCACTGGTCTGTGTTTCACGGATTGAGAACTGATACTCGGGAAGATCAAACTCTTTTACCGTATCAATAAATGCATCAACAGCTATGGTGTAATGCTGCATGGAAACTGAGAATGTAGGTCTCTCATTCTTGGAATTAAGATACCTGTCCTCGACCTTTTCAAACTGTTCCACGGCATTTCTTGCATATGCAATAAAAGAAGCTCCGGCTGCTGTTGTCACCACGCCGTTGTGGACTCTTTCAAATATCTGAATGCCAAGCTCACTCTCAAGGTCTCTGACTGCACTTGAAAGACCGGGCTGTGAAACATAGAGCCTGTCTGCAGCCTTTCTCATGGAGCACTCTTCGTCGATGGCAATGACATATTTAAGCTGAAGTATAGTCATGTTCAAACTCCTCACACCAAATTATTTTTGAACATGATAGCACACTTTTCGTCTTTAAATCAATAAAGTATAAAAATCCCATTAATATTTTAAAGAAGGAATGAATAAAAGGTCTGCTCAAGATCTGCGATCAGATCATCCGCATTCTCTATTCCAACCGAAAGTCTAAGAAGTCTGTCGGTTATACCGTTCTTTTTAAGCAAATCCTTTGGCACGTCCGCATGAGTCTGCGTCAGAGGGTATGTCACAAGTGTCTCAGTTCCTCCAAGACTCTCAGCAAAATATATGAGCTTCAGATTCTTTAAGATATGCTCCACAAGCTCTTTTGATGTAACCTCAAAGCTCAGCATTGCACCGAACCCCCTGGCTTGCCTCGAAGAAATCTTATAACCCGGGTGCTCCGGAAGTCCCGGATAAATCACCCTGGTCACGTACTTACTGCTCTTAAGATACTCCGCGATCTTGAAGGCATTCTCCTGTGCGCGGTCAAGTCTTACCGACAACGTCCTGATTCCCCTTAAGATCAGCCAGCTGTCAAAAGGTGAAAGCCCTGCACCTGTTGTCTTGTAGATAAAGCGCAGGCGCTCATCAAGCTCTTTATCCTTAACAACCACAAATCCTCCGATGGTATCGTGGTGTCCTCCCAGGAACTTGGTTCCTGAGTGAATGACAATATCAGCACCAAGATCCAAGGGATTTTGGAAATAAGGTGAAAGGAACGTGTTGTCAACGATAAGCAGTGCATCCCTCTTGTGCGCCTCCACCGCAAGCTCCGCAATATCCGTTACGTTCATCATCGGATTGGTGGGTGTCTCAAGATACACAGCCCTGGTATTATTCTGGAAAAGAGATCTGTAATCCCCGCTGCTTAAGTCCCCGGTAGTGAAGGTCA
This sequence comes from uncultured Butyrivibrio sp., assembly GCA_946623755.1. Taxonomy (GTDB): domain Bacteria; phylum Bacillota; class Clostridia; order Lachnospirales; family Lachnospiraceae; genus Butyrivibrio. Next base: position 11,474 of record CAMORK010000017.1, read on the forward strand.
GACCGTTCTTTTTACTGATCTCGTTAAAGAGCCGGATGCTTCCGCCGTAGAGATCCGAATCAACTATAAAGTGATCATCCGGTTTGAACAGCTCCATCACTGTTGCTACTGCTGCCATTCCGCTGGCAAAGGCCATTGCATCAGTTCCGTGCTCAAGCTGAGCAACCACGTACTCCAGCTGCTGCCTTGTTGGATTCTGCATTCTCGTGTAGTCAAATCCCGTACTCTCGCCAAGTCCCCTGTGTGCGAAAGTTGCCGACTGATATATCGGGAAACTCAAAGCTCCCCACTGATCTGCAATTGACTTATCATTCAGTTGACAGACCGTCTCTATACTGTAATCTTCCATCTATGTCTCCTCCCGGAATTGGTGAGTCACTGGGGACGTTTCAGTTTGACTCATTTTGATTCGCAAAATGAGTCAAACTGAAACGTCCCCAGTGACTCACCTCAACTCAAAGTGCCTGACCAAGCTGTTCCAATGCCTGCTTTAGTATTGACCTTGGACACGCAATGTTGATCCTCTCAAAAAGCTTTGTCTCTTTTCCGAATATGATCCCCGGATCAAGCCAGAGCTTTGCCCTGTTTACTATGATGTCCTCAAGCTCCTTGTGGTCATCTGTAACTTCAGAAAAATCAAGCCATATAAGATAAGTTCCCTCAGGCTCAACGAGCTTAACCTGCGGAATATTTTCCTTAAGGTAGCTCCTCACATAATCAAGATTTCCCTTGAGATACTCAAGAAGTTCATCCAGCCACTGCTCTCCCTTTGTGTAGACCGACATGCAGGCAACCATTCCAAGAACGTTTGGCTGTGAATAGCCCGCAGCTTCGTTTTCTCTGTCAAAAGACCTGTGCATCTCCTTATCGGGAATGATAATATTTGCAACCTGAAGTCCCGCCAGGTTAAAGGTCTTGCTGGGAGATGTTCCAAGTACCAGTCTCTTTCTGAGGTCCGGTGCAAGGCTCATAAATGATGTGTGCTTAAATCCCGGATAAACAAAATCCGAATGGATCTCATCAGCAAACACATATACCCCATGTCTGTCACAGATTTCAGCCAGCCTTGTGAGTTCATCCTCGCTCCAGACTCTTCCCACAGGATTGTGCGGACTGCAGAGCAGGAACATCTTTACATTATTGTCAATGATCTTTTGCTCAAAATCCTCAAAATCTATTTCATAGTGCCCGTCCTTGTAAACAAGCTGATTGTTTACGACTTTTCTTTTGTTGAGAACTATGGTCTCTGAGAAAGGATAGTACACCGGCTGCTGAATGATAACAGCATCGCCGGGCTCGGTAAAAGACCTTATGGCAATTGCAATTGCATAGACAACTCCCGGTGTTACCGTTATGTCTCCACCGTCAAAGGTAAAACCATGTCTTCTCTCATACCACTCTTTTACTATATTTCTGTATTTATCACCCGGATCAGTGTAACCGAATACTCCGTGCTCTACTCTGTCCGAAATATCTTTTACCACTTCGTCGGGAAGTCTGAAATCCATATCAGCAACCCAGAGGGGAAGCAGGTCATCCCTGCCCTTCCTTTGCATCCCAAAGTCCCACTTGATACAATCGGTATTTTTTCTGTCAATAATCCTGTCAAAATCGTATTTCCCCATAGCCACCTCATTTATTTATGATAATTGCTCCACAGCAAATGAGCCGTGGAGCAACCTTAATATTTTATGAAAAAGAAACTTCTGTAAACTCTTATCAGTCTGCAAAGAGAGGTGTTGAAAGATATCTGTCACCTGAGTCGGGAAGAAGTACTACTATGTTCTTGCCCTTGTTCTCTTCTCTGCCGGCTACGATTGTTGCTGCCTTGAGGGCCGCACCTGATGAAATACCAACCAGGATTCCTTCTGAAACTGCAAATCTCTTGCCCTCTGCAAATGCATCCTCGTTTGAGATTGCGATGACTTCATCGTATACCTTGGTGTTAAGTGTCTCGGGAACAAATCCGGCTCCGATACCCTGGATCTTGTGAGGTCCTGCTGTTCCCTGTGAGAGAACGGGACTTGATTCAGGCTCAACAGCGATGATCTTGACATCCGGATTTAAATCTTTGAGGAACTCACCGACACCTGTGATGGTTCCACCTGTGCCGACACCTGCGACAAAGATATCAACCTGTCCGTCTGTCTGCTTCCAGATTTCAGGACCAGTGGTTTTTCTGTGGATAGCAGGATTTGCCGGATTTACAAACTGACCAAGGATGATCGCACCTTCGATCTCTTTCTCAAGCTCTTCAGCTTTGGCGATGGCGCCCTTCATTCCCTTTGCGCCTTCTGTAAGAACGATCTCAGCACCGTATGCCTTAAGGAGATTTCTTCTCTCAACACTCATTGTATCCGGAAGTGTAAGAATTGCTCTGTATCCCTTGGCTGCTGCCACAGCTGCAAGACCGATTCCTGTATTGCCGCTGGTAGGCTCGATGATTGTTGCTCCGGGCTTTAATTTGCCGCTCTTTTCAGCATCCTCGATCATGCTGAGTGCTACTCTGTCCTTGACCGATCCTGCAGGATTTAGGTACTCGAGCTTTGCAAGTATTGTTGCTCCTGTAACTCCTGCATTCTTACTGTAATTATTAAGTTTAAGAAGAGGTGTTCTTCCGATAAGTTCCAATGCGCTTTCTTTTATGTCTGCCATGATGTTTTCCTCCAATCAGATTATATACTCTTGTTTTGATATTTAGATACTATCATGTGTAAAGAACTTTGAAAATTAAAGAAAGCTTATCGTAAGGTATAAGGCCTCCTTATCTTATACGTATATTACAGTCTTCCGAGCACCGCCTCATCAACACTGAGTCTGAGCGGCGGATGAGGAGTCTGATCTCCGTATCCCACATCAACATAAGTCACAAGTCTGATGTAATCAGGCAGATTAAACTTCTTCTTTAATCTGTCGCAGAATTCATCGTTGGGGAATGTGAGCCATACTCCCTCAAGTCCTGCTGCGTGAGCTGCAAGCACGATGTTCTGACCTGCTGCACCGGCATCAAGAAGCCTGTTCCTGTTTGGTGTAAAGTCGTTAGCTCTGTAAGCTCTCAAATCCTGGCAGATAACAAGATGGATTGGACCTCCAGGAACATCGCTTCCCTTAAAGAGCCCGGGCTCATTCTTTTCCCTTACCACCAGATATCTTATTGACTGAACGTTGCATCCGTGTGCTGCCCAGAGTCCGGCGTCAAGGACCTTGTTTATGATCTCATCCGGAACATCCTGATCCTTGAACTCTCTGACAGATCTGCGCTCGTATAGGATTGTGAAGAAATCCTCTTCCATCTGTTTGGTCACTTCGTGTGGCTTATACGGTGAAAGATCTACCGGCTCACCCTTTGAGAGCTTCTCTGCACTCTCAACCAGGAAAGTGACATATTTGTACTCAGGAAGATCATGTGAGAGTTCCCTTCTGTCCCATACTCTTAAAAACTTCTTGGCTATATCCGCCTGCTTATCGCTGAGAGTTTTGCCCCTGTACTGGTTTGCATAAAGCTGTATTTCCAAAGTATGGTGGCTGCGCTCTCTCATTCTTGCCCTGAACTCTGTCTCATCCATCTCAAAGAGCTCGTCCTCTGTGAGCGCTGAATTTCTCTGATATATGGCCATTACCTCTTCAAAAGGCTGGTAATCCATGCAAGTATCATGAAAATTATTGTAATTTGAGTCTGACATCTTTCTCCTCCCTCCAATCAGATAACAAAATCATTGTCTGTCTTGACAGCGCCTCTGCTGATATCCGCTACGATCTTCGATGCTATATGTACAAGGTATTCATCACTTCTGCTTCTTGGATGAGGCGCATTGATCCTGTACTCGCTTTGTATCACACTGGGCCTTGGGCTCAGAAGAATTACTCTGTCCGAGAGAAAGACCGCTTCGTTGATGTCATGTGTGATGAACAGCACCGTTTTCTTTTCCTTCTGATGGATCCTGACAAGCTCCTCCTGCAGTGTGCATCTTGTGAGATGGTCAACTGCACTGAAGGGCTCGTCCATAAGTGTCACCTTGGGATTCATGATAAGCGTCCTGGCAATACCTGCTCTCTGGCGCATTCCGCCTGAGAGCTGTGAAGGATACTTATCCTCGAAGCCTTTGAGATTCATCAGATCAAGGTACTTTTCAAGCCTGGATTCCTGCTCAGCCTTAGGCACTTTTGCAACTTCCATGCCATACAATATGTTTTTCTTTACTGTCTTCCATGGGAAAAGAGCTGCATCCTGGAATACCACTCCTATGTCCCTGCTGGTTCCGGTTACAGGTTTTTCCCCAATGATAACCTCTCCGAAAGTCTGGCTGTGGAGCCCTGCAACTATCTCAAGCAGTGTACTTTTCCCGCAGCCTGATGGTCCTACGATGCTTACAAACTCTCCATCTTCAATTTCAAGATCAATATTCTTAATAGCTTCAACGGGATTTCCGTCACCATCCACATATGTTTTGGCTACGTTTTTTATCAGAATCTTTGGCATGATATGTACCTCTCATTTTCAAGTATTAGTTAGCCGGCTTCTGAAGTCCTAACTCATCAGCTGCTTTCTGGGCAAATTCGTTTGTATATGTTCCTTCAGCTGAGATGCTTTCATCAAGCCATCCATAGCTCTGAAGATACTCAATTGTCTTTGTGAGACGATCCTCAGGAATAACAGGGTAGTCAGCCCATACATCGATCTCAGACTCTACAGCCTGCCTGAGGAGCTCTTTGTCAGTGTTCATGTATTCTGCTGCCCACTCGATAAACTCATCAAAATATTCGTTCTTAACTTCCTCGTGAACCTTGTAGTAAGCTGTGATGAACTTCTGAAGTCTCTCAGGATCTTCGTTGATGATCTTGTCTGAAGCAATGATTGTTCCTGTGTAGTAGTCAGGAATATAATCCCATGCTCTTCCAAGAGGATGGCCGATACCTTCATTCTCGGAAAGTGTTGCATATGGGTTGTGAATGATCGTTGCATCAACTTCGCCGGATGTAAGTGTTGCATAAGCATCCTGATAGATTCCGTTGGCAACAAGTGTAACGTCATCTTCTGAGATTCCGTTTGCCTCAAGCATCTTGAGAACTGAAAGCTTCATTCCGCCGCTGGCGCCCTGTGTACCGATTGTCTTGCCCTTAAGGTCTTCAAAGCTCTGAATGTCATTATTGGCAATGAGCCAGAAGCATCCCTGATATCTCCACATGTTACCTACAAGCTTGGCAGGAACACCGTTCTGGATTGCAGGAATATATGTACTCGGATCGCCGTCTGCCACTTCAACATCTCCTCTTGAGATCAGTGACAAAGCTGCATCGTTTGACTCGAAATCTGTTATATCAAATCTGACACCCTCTTTTTCATAGAGCCCTTTTTGTATAGCGAAGCGGTTTACGGCACCGGTCATACCGATTGCAAAGTATGCTTTGATAGTAACAAAGTCATCTTCTGCTTCTGCAGCCCCGGCATCTGTGCTCTCTGTTGTTGTATCAGTAGCTGATACTGTTTTTGCTGTTGCATCTCCGCATCCTGTAAGTGCAGACAATGATAAAACTGCGGTTAATAATGTTGCGATGATTCTCTTCTTCATAACTTTTCTCCTCTTTTCTTTCAAATTTTGTTATTTAAACCCTTCTCCATTTGTGACATACAGCGTACTCAATCAGAGAAATGATTTTTACAAATATTACGGACATAACGGTTATCAGTACTATCAAAAAGAAAACTCTCGGTGTATTTAAAAGGCCCTGGGCCTCGGAGAGCAGATATCCTACTCCCGCCTTTGCCGACTGCATCTCGGAAAAGACAACTCCGGTAAAAGCAGTAGCTGCTGCCAGCCTCAGTCCGTTGAATATGGACGGAAGTGCCGATGGAATGACCACCTGGAAAACTGTCTGAAATCTGCTTGCCTCAAATACTCTTGCCACCTTCAGGTAGGACTCCTTACACTGCTTGGCTCCAGTCACCGTGTTATACAGTATTGTGAATACCGCGAACAGGAATATCAGTACTACCTTTGAGAGGAATCCGATTCCGAACCAAAGGATAAGGAGCGGCAGGATTGCCACCTTCGGAACTGCCATTATTGCTGAGCAAAAGACATTGCCAAATTCTTCAGTCTTTGGAAAGAGTGTCCAGATAATTCCAAGACCAATTCCTACAACTGCAGCTATTCCGTATCCAACCAGGATCTCTTCAATACTTACCAGGAAATGCGGAAGCAGTGTTCCGTTTGTTATTATCTTTATTCCCTCGGCAATTATGTCTGTCGGCGCTGCCAGGAATACCTTGCTCACTGCCCCTGACTTTACTGCTGTCTGCATGTATATGAGCAGTGCTGCAAGTGTTGCTATCTGAAACGCATTTATCAGTGTGAACTTTTTCTTTTTACTCTTTGCTGTCATAGGTATATTCCCCTTGCTCTACTTTTTTGCTTCCAAAGTACTCTCTCAAACATGCGGTTCCTTTGTTAATTACGTTCTGCGTTATCCTGTGTGACAACTTATGTGTGAAGGTCTCTATTGTTGTTGTATCGATCACATCGCAGTAGAAAGGTGCAAATTCGCTAAACCACGGATACTCTTTGATGTATCCCCTCCAGACCTCTGCGTATGGGCAGTGGTCCTCTCCCCATTCAGGGATCCATCCGTCAAATGGAAGATCTATGACTGCCATAAAGTCATCAACTGTATCTGTCCCCTTTCCTTCCGCGATAGCTTTGGCCCTGAGCTGTTCTGCTCTGTCCTTACCAAGCTCGTACACTGTCTTTTGAACCAGCCTCTTTGTAGTCTCAGGTCCGAACTCCTCGTAAAGAGTTTTTGTAAAGTGGAAGTACTGCATTGCAAACTGTCTTGCCGCTCTTCTCACCTGATCAACTTCCCGCTTTCTTGATACGGTACCTTCTAAAATTGATTCATCCTTTGCCATATTCTCCTCCCACCTTTTAATTATTTATATGAACCTTCCTCAACTTTGTTGAAGGAATCCATATATGCCACATATTCTTCTTTATTCTTAAATCTGGGTTTATATCCGTCCCTGATGCTCTTTCCAATGACAGCTCCGTCCTTTAAAAGCCTGTATGCACTTATTGCAAACATCTTGGCTGTCAGGATATATGCTGTCTCCTCATCCACAATATCAAAGTTGTCCTGGTGAAGTCCTCCGACCATTCCTCCTGTCTTAAAGGTGATGACGGGGAGCAGGTGCTGAACATCTCCTACATCGGTCGATCCGTTGGTGTGAGAGCTCTTTGATACAACTTCAAAGTTGTGACCTGTGAGTTCATCAAATGCATCCACCATTTCCTTTGGTGCTTCCTGAGGTATCTCCGGAAGGTATCCGGGCATCGTCTCTATCCGATAGTCGGCTCCAAGTGCCAGTGCTCCTGCCTTAAAAGATCTGTCGGTCTTGAGCGCTGCATCTGAAAAAGCTTCAAGTGTTCTTCCTCTTACCAGTGTCTCTATCACTGCCTCATCAGGAACAACATTTACCAGGTTGCCTCCCTTTGTCAGGATCGGATGGACTCTTACGTTGTCCTCATCCCTGAAGGTCTCTCTGTTGAGGCCAAGTGCCTGAAGTCCGAGTGATACAGCTGAGAGAGCATTTACTCCCTGATCCGGAGCTGCTGCTGCATGAGCTGCTTTTCCCTTGATCCTTATCACCTTTGATACAAATCCGTTACAGCTTCCGGAACCGATCCTGTTTCCCTTCTCATCTATATGATGAGCAATTGAAAGATCTATATCATCGAAGGCTCCTACGCGGATCAGCTCACATTTACCACCGCCGTACTTTATCTTCCCCTGCTCTATGAGAGTGTTTTTAAATTCCACCTCTCCGTATTCCTCTGCAGGTAATGCAAAGAACTCAACCTGTCCGTCAAGCTTTTTTGCAACCTCCGGAACACTTAGTGCAATCGCAGCTCCGACAATTCCTGTAAGCTGTGCGTGATGTCCGCAGCAGTGAGCACTCTCTGTTTCCTTATTTGCATATTTGTGAGTGGGGATCCTCAAAGCGTCGAGCTCACCCAAAAGAGCCAGTGATAAGTTTTCTTTCTTATCTTCATTTAGGAATGCCTTCGCTCCTGATATTGCCAGATCATCCTGAACCCTCAGCCCCAGCTTTTTCATCCTGTCCTGAAAGGCTTTGCTTGTTCTGAATTCCTTGTAACCAAGTTCTGCATGTGTGTATATGTCTTTTGCAAATTTAAGGATCTCTTTTTTATTGTCTTCAATTGTCTTTATTATCAGTCTTTCAATCTCGTCCACTGCTTTGTCCTTCCTGCTGTGTTTTTGTTATTGCCCATTATGCTTTAGGGCTTTCTTTTTGTAAAAGACACTAATCTTATAGGTCGGTATAACCTTTTTTTATCATCAGATTATTTTTGCCAGTTCTTTGCTCACAACATCCGCAAATACTCTGTGCCCGTCCTCATCCATGTGCTCATCGTCCACTTCGCTGGCTGTCACATAGTCTGAAGCTGCAAGGAAAGCTGTTCCTCTCCTTGTGGCAATTCCTCTGTAGACCTCTTTGAGCTCTCTGCTGGTGCTTACTGAATTTGCATCAAACTCAGGATCCTTCTCGGGGCGCCACACATCATCACCAAGATTTATGGGCGATACCAGCAGTATCTTTTCCGGAACCACATACTTTTCCAGAATGTCCAGACACCTCTCAATACCCTTGCCGATAACATAAGCAGAAGCATTGTAAAGAGTCTTGCAGTCATTCGTTCCAAGCATCAGGATCGCGCCGTCTATCGGGTAGTGGCTCTCCAGCATAGGATCAAGCGAGCTTGCGGCGTTTCTTCCCGGACGAAGTCCGTCTTCAAAAACTGTAGTTCTTCCGCATAACCCTTCCTCGGCAATCCTGAGTCCGCTGTTCTTTTCCTGAAGAATGCTTGTCCACCTTACGCCCCAGGGATATCTCTTTTGCGGCTTTGATCCGGGAACCAGTCCCCATGTATTTGAATCTCCAAAAGCAAGAATCTGTTTCATTGTTTATCCTTCCCATGATCCTCAATCAGTTCGCTTTGCTCTTTACAGTCTCTATTATCACCGGCACATCCCGTTTTGTATAAGACATGAAACTTATAGGCAGACATAAGGATTTCTTAAACGCTCCGCAAACGCAGAAAAAATTTTTAGGCAAAGAAATAAGGCCGGGGCTTACCCGACCTTATCTGTACTTACCAAGTTTATTTATTTTCACCAAACGCCAGCTTCTCAAACTCATCCGCAGGCAGAGGTTTCGAGAAGTAATATCCCTGAACCATCTCGCAGCCGTGCTCTTTGAGGAACGCAAGCTGATCGCCGTTCTCCACACCCTCTGCAACCACCATGAGCTTCAGGCTCTTGGCGATGTCAAGTATCAGCTCGATCATACGGATGTCTTTTTCCTGTCTCTCCTCAGGTTTCTCAATCTTGTCGATAAAGCTCTTATCCAGCTTAAGGATATCAACCGGGATGGATGAGAGCATGTTCAGCGATGAATAACCCGTTCCGAAGTCGTCCATCTCTATGATGTAGCCCTTTTCCCTGAGCTGAGTTACTACGCCGATGATCTGCTCCGCATCATCAGTGTATGCTGACTCTGTAACCTCCAGATGGAGAGCAGACTTTGAAACACCATTCCTCTCAATGATCTCATCTATTGCCGGTATCAGATTCGGCTCAAAAATATCGATTCTGGACAGGTTAACCGAAACCGGAATGGATATGCCGAATTTTTCTTCCCACTCACTTACCTGTCTTGCAGCCTCATTCCATACATATTTATCGATGAGACCAATGCGCCCGTTCTTCTCAAAAAGATCTATGAATGTTCCGGGAGGTATCATGCCGATCTCATGATGTTTCCATCTCACAAGGGCCTCTGCGCTCTGCAGCACAGGCGGATCTACCTGAACATTGTATTTGGGCTGATAGAATACAACAAATTCATGCTGCTCTATCGCATACTTAAGATCGTTTGTAAGCCTTTGCTCAAGAATTTCTCTTTTCCTCATGTCCTCGTTAAAGACCATGAGCTTCTCATGCATTCCGCCTCTGACCATACTGCTGGCTGTTCTGGCTCTGTCAAAGAGCTCTACCGGTCCAAGATTGGATTCGTAAGGCATCACACCCATCCTGATGCGTATGCTCACATTTTCGGAAAAGACATCTAAAGTCTGCTGCAGTCTTCTGTAAAGTCCCTTGTAATCATCTGTGTGCAGACAATAGATATAAAACCTGTCAGCCGTAGATCTGCAGGCGATTCCGTCATTTTCGCCGACATATTTCTTTATCTCTTCACCCAGCGCAAGAAGGACTTTGTCTCCGAAGTCCCAGCCATAAATAGCATTTACCACATGGAACTGCTCTATGTTTATGGCAATAGCATCCAGTTTATAATCAGGATGCTCATTATGCATTCTATCGGCATATTCAAAGAAATAGTTTCTTGTATACAGCCTTGTCAGCGGATCAAGCTCTGTTGCATCAATGAGTTTTTGCCGATCGAGAGCTCTTTTGTCCGAACGTACCTTGGCCACTGTAAGAAGAAGCATGATAAACAGAATGAATGCAACCAACGCAAGGAATGAAGCAGCATTATCGCGAATGTAATCCGCAAAAGTGACCTTCACAGACGTTCCGGCATAGCGAGATAAGTTCATTTCGGTCTCTGACGGATCAGACAGGCTCACAAGCTTATCCATGATAGAATACAGCTCACTGTTTCCTTTTTTTACTGCAAAAGCAAAGTCAATGCTCTGTCCCGTTGCGAAAAGAGACAGTTTATATCGTCTTCTGAGCCTGTCAACCAGAGTAATGCGATAACTGTTTACCCACGTACAGTCAGCCTCTCCTTTTGAGACTGCCTCGTAGCACTCTTCAAGTGTCGGCTTATGGATTATTGTCCATGATGGATAGTTATCCTGAACAAAAATGTCATAATTAAGGCTTCCTGCAAGTATTGCTGTCCTTAGATTTTCATCACTGAACAGATCAGGTGATTGCCCGGAACTTACTACAGCAAAGATCTCGGTTGACATCAGCGCATCCGTATTAAGCAGTCCCATGCTCTCCGCATCGGAAGGGCTTAAATGTACAGGAACAGCAACATCTATTTCTTCGTTCATAAGAGCATTAAGACAATCCTCTGTTGAACTGTACGCAATAGTTTCAAATTCTATATTTGAGTTTTTGACCTCATCGACGGACTCCCTCAGGAAATCTCCAACAGCTCCAACCAGGACGCCTGCCTCTTCATCGGAGAAAGGCATGTAATTATCTCTGTAGCCCACCCTGATCTTCCCATGTTTCTTAAGCCACGCAAGCTCTTTTGCCGTGAGATATGTATCGGTCTTTGCAAACCAGATATACTTCTGGAGCAGCTTCTGGTTATAATACGGGTCCTCATTCTGTATCTTGGCCATTGCTGAATTCAGCTCTTTTAAAAGATCCGGACGGTTCTTGCTGACGCCAAAAAAACTCTCCGATGAACCGATGGAACATACAGGAACACAGCCTTTTCTGTTGCCATAGGACTCCACTGTAACACAGGCATCTATATCGCCGTTGTCCAGCATTTCAAAGCACTCATCCACTGACTCTTCTACCACTTCGCGCAGATCAATCTCAATTCCGACATTCGCTGCCCAGGTCTTGATAAAGTCTGCCTGAACACTCCCTTTATCAACAACAAATCGTCTCCCGGAAAACGAGCTTATATCTTCCAGATTCATGTCAGTATTTCCAGCCTTGATAAAGATATAGTAGGTCTCAGAAGTCATAGGGATTCTGGAATAAAGGATCTGATCAGCTCTTGCCGTGGTGTAGGATACGTCGCTCAGCATATCGATCTCCCCATCCTTTAGCTTTTGCAAAAGCTCAGGCCAGGTTCCTTCCACGTAATCGTAAGTCCAGTCGGTATAAGCGGATACTTTTTGCTGATAGTCATAGGCAAGACCTGAACGCCTTCCGAGCTGATCCTTGTAACAGTATGTGGAATCAAACCAGCCCACACGGACAACCTTGCCCTCATCTGCCTTTGCATTTTGGGCAAAAGACATAAAGACTGCACCAAAGACAGTGACTGCCGCCACTGTAAGCGCAGCCACCCTCATGAACAGCCTCAGGATGCTTTTCCTATGTAATTTGCGACACTTATCCATTCTGTGAATACTCATACCCACCTGCAGGCAATGAAGAATGTGCACATTATTACATTATAATTTTAACATAATAGTGTACATCCAATTATTAAACATACGTAAACATTGACTTTCGAAAAATATTTATTGTTTTACAATAAATTTATATTGCAAATCAAAAAAAGACATGCTATAAAGAAAATATACAAGTACTTGGAGGATAACTGCTTTGTGGTAGCCAACGTAAAGAGCCTCTACCGAATGGGCACTTACGCGTTTGTCATCGCAGGCATCAAGATCTTTAGATGCTTCGTATATTTCACTACCGCTGCAGTGGTTATCGCCGGTGTATTTCTTTTTGCAGGACTCTTTAGTAAGGTTCTGGCAAGAGTCTTTGACAGAGCAGTGAAATACAAACTGGAAAACGACTTAACCATTTAACAGGGCGGTGAGAATATGATTGTAATAAATTTAGATGTCATGATGGCAAAACGAAAGATGGGACTGACGGAACTGGCCGGTAAAGTCGGTATTACCCTTGCCAACCTGTCTATCCTTAAGAATAACAAAGCCAAAGCCGTAAGGCTTGAGACCCTTGATGCAATATGCAAGGCACTTGAATGTCAGCCGGGAGATATCCTGGAATATGTTGACGAAGAGGAGAACTAAGTATGGAAACCAATAATAATCAGACACCACAGTATAGCTATAATTACACAGGTCCAGCGGCACAGAATCCACAGCCGGTTAATCCGCAGTATACAGGGCCTCAGATGAGCAATCCCCAGATCGTTAACCCTCAGGCGGGCAATCCTCAGATGGGAAATGTAGTTCAGATGCAGCCCGTAATAAAGGGAAATGCTGAGCACTTCAGAAAGTACGGACTTCTGTCGGTAATATTCGGACTCATCTATGGCTTTTGTCTGTACAACAACCACTCCAGCATCACATATCCGATCTTTATGGTATGCGCACTGGTAATCCTTAAATTCGTAAGAGCCAGGGACGGGCTCTCACTTATAACAGACTGCAATGGTAAAAGAGCTCTCGGTATCTTCTACGTTGCATCCCTGATACTGCTTTCTATCCACAGATGCCTGACAACAAGCCCTGCTCTTAACTTTTTGGAGAGAACTGCCATCTTCCTGCTATTGTTCAGCTATGTCATTTATCTCTATGTGGATACAACAGGTTTTGATATCGGTGCCTGGCTTCTCAGTATTCTTTTAACATTGATCAAACCTATTGAGCACCTCGGCAGTCCTTTTTCCGATTACAGCGCTCTGAGAAAATCCAGAGCCAAAGAAGAAGTAAGTCAGAAAAAGAAAAATTTCAATGCCGTACTTATTGGACTTGCAATAACCGTTCCGCTTTTAGTGGTAATAATACCGCTCCTTGCTTCAGCAGATGCAGTCTTTGAAAACATGCTCTCCAACATCTTCAAGGACATTGATATTCCGGAATATCTCTTCCATGCATTTATGATGGCTGCAACTGCAATAGTTGGCTTCTGGTGTGCTTATACCATCATCACATCAATGACAAGACAGGAAATAAAGATAAAGGTCAGAGGCGAAGGCGAGGCAAACCCTGTTATTGCAATTACCTTTACAAGCATCATCGGACTTATCTACATCCTGTTCTGCGCGATTCAGCTTCTCTACCTCTTTAGTGGTAAGATGGCTCTTCCGGAAGGCTATACCTACGCAGAATATGCCCACGAAGGCTTCTACCAGCTGCTAGCTGTGTGCATCCTGAATATCGTGATGGTTTCGATCTGTCAGGCATTCTTTAAGAGCTCTAAGGTTTTGAAAGCTCTTTTGACAATAATCGCCGCCTGCACTTATATCATGATCACATCATCAGCTTACAGAATGATCATGTACATAGATGTCTACCACCTGACATTCTTAAGGCTCTTTGTACTATGGTTTCTGGCAGTGCTGTGCTTCTGGCTCTCATTCCTTATCATCAGTATGTATGTCAGAAAATTCCCGGTGTTCAAGGCATGCATGGTAGCCATAACCATTGCTTTTATCGCCTTTATATACAGCAATCCCGATTATCAGATTGCAAAGTATGACCTTCAGGCAGCTGCCAACAAGATTGATGAGTATTCTTCAGTTGCAGACTATATCGAGGATGAACTGTCATTCGATGCCGTTCCTGCCATTGTTCAGGATAAGGAAGTACTTGAGTTGTTCAGGCGTTATCATGATCATGAATATATAACCGAAGAGTTTGAAGGCTTCAGAAGATTTAATGTTTCCTACTACATAGCACAGAAATATTTAAAGACTGAATAAATCAAATGAGAAAAAAGTCCGGGCATTTCACATAAATGCCCGGACTTCTTATTAAGCTCTGACCTTGATCTTCAATTTGCCATCATATATATATACAGGAATCTCATCCTCAAAATTATAAATATATGCCATCATAGGCTCGCCCTCGATATAAGTTGTCACCTTCTCTTTCTCAGGATCAACTATCCAGTACTCCCTTACTCCACCCGACATATACTTGTACATCTTGTCTTTATAATCCCTATGCCTGGTACTCCTGGAAACAACCTCTATTACCCAGTCAGGTGCTCCCCAGATTCCGTCATCTCTTATACTGTCAGGATCACATACCACAACTATATCCGGAATCAGCAGAGTATAATCATCTTCTGAAATTCTCACATTGACGCCAACGCTGAACGCCTTGCACTTCCCTTTGTTATCGTCTATAAACCTCTGTATTGTCCAACCAATATTCTGAACTATTGTCTGATGCTTAATCCCGGGCATCTCATTAATGATAATGTTTCCATCAAGAAGCTCGACCGTTCTGTCCTCGCCAATCTCACCAAGCATACTGACTGTTGCTCTCTTATCGACAACTGCAGCCAGGTTCCCATGATTTTCAATCTGACTTATCGGAACAGCAAAGGGAATTGGGTCATTACTAAGCCCCCGCTCTGATCTGTATTTATTCTCAAGTTCTTTCATATCAACATCTTCATCGGGATGTTCCTTAAAGTACTCTTCCAGATAGAGCTTGTACTCACTGAGCCTGGCAATCATCTCCGCATGTGCAAGTGCCCTGTCAATTTTCTCAATGGTAATATATGAGGGCTTTTTAGTCTCACCTGTCATGACTTTACTTACAGTACCAACCGGTAGTTCCGCCAGATATGCCAGTTGCGCTGTAGTGAGCTTCAGGTTCTTTTTTCTTCTCTTAAGATCATTTATATCCATAACAAAACCACCCCTATAATTCAATTATAGAGGTGGTTCAAATCATAGTCAATTATTTTTACCCGCACTCGGGTAAATTGTCAGTTGCTTGTTATATCAGCACCGAAGTACTTGTTTGAGATCTCTGCAAGAGTTCCGTCGTCACGAAGCTCTGAGATAGCCTCATTGATGGCTTCCCTGAGTGAATCGTTGTCTGATCCCTTTGCAAGAGGAATTGCATACATTGTAACTTCATCATCCATTGCTGCAACCTTAAGCTCTGTGGTTCCTGTTGTCTTGAAGTAGTCCTGAGCTGAAGTGTTGGCATTGATAGTAGCATCAACTGTTCCGTTGAGAACCAGTGTCATTGTCTCACCGATCGTATCAACGTTTGAACATGTAGCGCCATGTGCAACTCCCATAGCCTCGTAGGTTGAACCTGCTGAGTTTGCAGTGGTCTTGCCTGCAAGATCATCAAATGTGTTGATGTCATTGTTGGATGCAAGAGTAACAACTACTGCATGGTCATAGGCATAAGGATGTGTAAAGTCATAGGTTTCCTTACGATCATCTGTAACATCTACACCGTTTGCCATCATATCAAAGGTTCCGGTTGTAACACCTGTAAGTCCTCCGTCAAAAGCAACCTCCTGGAAATCAGGCTCTACGCCGAGCTTCTCCGCAATTGCTGCTGCGATCTCTACATCAAAACCCACAAGCTCATCTGTGTTCTCATCATGGTAAGTAAATGGTGCCCATACGCCCTCAGTTGCGATTGTGATTTTGCCTGCTGCCTTGATCCTTGCAAGGTGATCATCACCCTTGGACTCTGCACCGCTGCCAGCAGAAGCTCCGCATCCTGCAACTGTAACGGCTGTAAGAACAGTCGCCAGTAACATAGATAGTTTCTTTCTCATAATTTTTCTCCTTCTACGAACTTCTTTTCGTAAATTTAATTGTACAAAATTTATTTTGGATAATAATACATCAATTTTTTGTCAAACGCAAGAACTCTTTTGTGCGATCTTCTTTCGGATTTTCAAAGAACTCAGCGCCATGGCCTTCTTCCACCACTTTTCCGTCTGCCATAAATACCACTTTTGATGACACCTCTTTTGCAAAAGAGATCTCGTGTGTAACCACGATCATGGTCATGCCCTCATGGGCGAGCTCTCTCATAACTTCCAGAACCTCTGCTGTAAGCTCGGGATCCAGCGCTGATGTGGGTTCGTCGAAGTAGATTATATCGGGATCAGTAGCAAGAGCCCTTGCTATGGCTACTCTCTGCTGCTGTCCGCCAGACAACTGGCTTGGATACTGACCTGCAAAATCTGCCATGCCGACTTTTCTGAGAACTTCCAGCGCCTTCTCCTCAGCAGCCTTGGCATGTACATGCCTTGCTGATGTAAGACCAAGAGTCACGTTGTGCAAAACTGTCTTGTTGGCAAAAAGGTTGTAGTTCTGGAAAACAAAGCCTGTCCTCTTTCTGATAGCGGAAATATCATCTCTCCCGACTCCCGGAAGATGATAGGTCTTTTCCCCGAAGACAAGCTCTCCCTCATCGGCCTTCTCGAGGAAATTTATGCAGCGAAGAAACGTTGTCTTGCCGGATCCGGACGGCCCCAGAATTGAGACCACATCCCCCTTTTCAACTGTAAGACCTACGCCCTTTAATACTTCGGTGCTTTCAAATTTTTTATGTAGATTTCTAACTTCTAATAATTTCATAAATACCTCGCTAAGTTCTCTCAGCTTATTTTCTGACTCCGTAGCTTCCAAGGATCTTCTCGCCCTTTTTCTGCACGAAGGTCAGAACTGTACAGAACAGCAGGTAAACGATAGCAACTTCGATGTAGAGAGGCAGATAGTTGTAGGACTGGCCTGCAATCTGCTTGGTTCTTGTAAACATCTCAACAACGGTGATACTTGAAGCGAGAGATGTGTCTTTTACCATGCTGATAAGCGCGTTAAACAGAGATGGGAACGCTGTCCTGAAGGACTGTGGAAGAATGATGTGCCACATGATCTGCATGAAGTTCATACCCACGCAGTATCCGGCTTCGAGCTGTCCTGCGGGAACAGCTTCCATTGCAGCCCTCATGGTCTCTGCACTGTAGGCGCCTTCATTGATGGTGAACACAATAACCGCCATTACAAAAGGATTTGCGTGAATGCCGATCAGCGGAAGTCCGTAGAACGCCACCATGAGCTGTACCAAAAGCGGTGTTCCCCTGATGACCCAGATGTAAAACCTGCATATCTGCTTGAGGACAGGTACATCTGCAAACTGCACCATGGCCACAAGTACTGCAAGAACAGTTGACAGGATAAAGGCGATCACCGCCAGTGGCAGCGTTACCTTAAGTCCGAATTCTAATATTTTGGGAAAAGAGCTGATGAGCAGCTCCATTGTCTTTTGACTAATCATTAAACTTTCTAAGCTCCGAATATGCCATTGGTACGGCAATTAACATTGATAAAACATCTGCACAGGCCTGAGTCATCTCAACGCCCTGAATTCCAAGGAAATGCGGAAGTATCAGGATCAGCGGGATGAAGCAGAATCCGTTTCTGGCAGAAGCTGTGATAGATGCTTTAAAGCCCTTTCCTATGGACTGAAGCATCATGTTGCTGATTACGATCGCGCCGGAGAGCGGTGTCGACAGGCACATGTAGCGAAGGGCCGTTGTTCCGACTTCCTTGGCGTACTGCAAAGTCTGAGCAGAATCAAGGTCGGCTGCTGCCTTCTCCCTGAAGAAAAGGCTGATGATCTGCGGTGCAAATTTGTAAAATACGATTGCTATGATTATCAGGAATATGGTTGAATACTTGACGCAGAACTTGAAGCCCTCTTTTACTCTCTTTGTAAGGCCCGCTCCGTAGTTAAAGGAACATACAGGCTGATAGCCCTGGCCAAATCCGATAAGAGCTGAGCCCATCATGAGCATAAGTCTTCCTGCAACGCTCATTCCGGCGATGGCTGCATCTCCGCCAATAGCTCCCGCCGTACGATTGAGAAGAAGCGTTGATATGGCTGCAAGTCCCTGACGGAAAAGAGACGGTGCACCGCCGTTAATAACTTCAAGCAGGTAATGCAGGTTGAGCTTGACATTGCTGAAGCTCATCCTGATATTCTCGCCCTTGCTGGTTCCGATGAACAGAACAATAAAGCTTGTGAACTGTCCCATGACTGTTGCAATGGCAGCACCTCTGACCTGCATGTGAAATCCCAGGATAAGAAGCGGGTCAAGGACCATATTCATCACTGCACCGGACATAAGTCCTATCATGGCATATACTGCGCTTCCCTGAAAACGGAGCTGGTTGTTGACAACGAACTGAGCCATCATAAATGGTGCTCCGATCAGAATTATCCTCATGTAGTCCATTGTGAACTGCATTGTAGTGTCCGTAGCTCCCAGGAAATGAGCTATCGGAGCTGCAAAGATATTGCCGACAATTGCAAAGATTATACCGACGATTATCGCCATGGCAAATCCCGTGGATGCCATTTCATTGGCTTCCTTGTGGTTGCCTGCTCCAAGCATTCTCGAGAGGTAATTACCCGAGCCATGCCCAAAAAAGAATCCAAAAGCCTGGATGATGGCCATCACAGTGAACACGAGGCCAACGGATGCCGTGGCCGCAGTGTTTACTGCCGGGTTGTCGGATACTCTTGCCACAAAGAACGTGTCCGCCGTGTTGTATATTGCTGTTACCAGCATGCTGATAATTGTGGGCACCGACAGTGACAATATAAGCCGCGGTACCGGCGTGGTTGTAAGATACTCACGCCTGTCTTTTGGTTGTTTCATCTATTTAATGTTTCCTTTTGCACAATTTGCTTGTATGTAATCTATGGTATCACACCATGTCAAGTTTTCTGAGTCACTAGGGACAGTCACCAGGGACGGTTCAGTTTGACTCATTTTGAGTCACTGGGGACGTTTCAGTTTGACTCATTTTACTTAGTCGTCCTTCAGTGCATCGAACTTGGCTTTCATGGTGGGATTGTTCCTGGTAAGCTTCTTGACGCTTACTTCCTCCACTTTGCCGGTTGCAATACGAAGCTGATTGTCTGATCCAAGAAGTTCTTTCTTTACTTTCTCCAAATGATCAATGGTATTGTCAATCTCTTTAATTGCCTTTTCAAAATGATCATGGGCATGTTTATAGTTTTTGCTGAAGTCATCCTTGAACTTCATGAGTGAATCTTCAAAGTTTGATACATCGATATCCTGATTGCGCACCATTGCGAGCTCCTGCTTGTAGGTAAGGGCATTGAAAGCCGCATTCCTAAGAAGCGTGATCATCGGGATAAAGCACTGCGGACGAACCACGTACATCTTGTCATATTTATAAGAGACATCGACAATTCCTGCATTGTAGAGCTCGGAATCACTCTCAAGGAGAGAAACAAGTACCGCATATTCACAGTTCTTTTCCTTCCTGTCCTTATCCAGCTCCTTGAAGAAGTCTTCGTTCTTGTGCTTGGTTGCTGTCTCATCCATCTCATTCTTCATCTCGAACATGATGGAGATTATCTCAACGCCGTTTTCATCAGTTTCGCGGTAGATGTAGTCACCCTTACTTCCGCTTCTTGCATCATTGTCTTTTTCAAAATATGCATTCTTAAAGGCTGTTGCCCTGAGCTGATTGAACTGGATCTCACAGTGCTGCTCAAGAGTTTCACCAACCATCTTGGTTGACATCTTGGTCTTTAAGTCCTTGTAGAACTCAACTTCCTTCTCCTTCTGCTCAAGGAGAACTTTGCCGCGCTCCTTCTCCTGCTGGAGCTGATTTTCAAGGTCATGGGCCTTCTCACTGAGTTCTATCTCAGTTGCGTGAACTTTTTCAGTCAGCTCATCGAGCTTCGCCTGTTTCTCATCTTCAACCTTCTTGACAGCTTCCATTACTGCGAGCTTCTGCCTGTCATCATTGCTCTGCATTTCAAGAGAGAGTTTTGTGTTCTTCTCCTGCTCTTTCCTGAGCATATCCTTCAATTGCTCAGCTTCCTTCTCTTTTTCTTCTCTGAGCTTTTCGAGTTCTTCTTCATACTGCTGTCTTGTCTTCAGTACTACCTTATCTTCAATCGATGACAGCTCCAGGGCATGCTTCTCCTGAAGGTGCCTTTCAAGCTCCTCAGTACGCCTTGTCAGGTCTTTTTCAAATTCCTTGTCCCTGATCTGCTGTACGATTGAGCTGAGCTCTGTATCGTCTACTGTAAATGCCTGTCCACAGTGTGGGCACTTAAGTTCTGCCATAGTAATTCCCCCATTACTCTCAGATTTGCGTTACTCATTGAATGATTATAGCATGATGTCTCATCCGATCTCTGAAACGAAATCGCTCATCATATCTGAAATCTTTATCTGCTGAGGGCAAACCTGCTCACAGCTATGACAGTGAAGGCAGGACGCGGGTCTCTTTTCATCAGGAATTACCGAAAGCGCCATAGGAGCAATGAAATCAAATCCGCCGCCCTCTATGGTAATAAAGTGTTCGTTGTAAAGCGAGATAAGTCGCGGTATATCAAGGCCCTGCGGGCAATGACTTACGCAGTAGTGACATGCCGTACATGGAACAGACTTTCTTTCCAGCATCCTGTCAACAACGGACATAAGCGCTTCCATCTCTTTTTCATTAAGCGGTTTATCTTCCTTGAATGTAGCAAGGTTATCCTCAAGCTGCTGCATGTTGGACATTCCTGACAGCACCATGGTAACGCCACCAATGCTCTGAAGGAATCTGAAAGCCCAGGCAGGAATAGTTTCATCAGGCCTCAGCGCCTTAAGCTCAGCTTCAAACTTGTCATCAAGCTTCGAGAGCTTACCTCCGCGAAGAGGCTCCATAACCCATACAGGAATTTTCTTTTCGCAAAGAAGCTCTACTTTTGCCTTGGCATCCTGGAACTTCCAGTCCAGATAATTAAGCTGGATCTGACAGAATTCCATATGCTCTCCGTAAGCATCGATAAAGCGCTTAAGGGTCTCATATTCACCGTGACAGGAAAATCCCAGATGTCTGATCCTTCCGTTTCTTTTCTGCTCTATGAGATAGTCGAATATTCCAAACTTGGGGTCAAGGTACTGATCAATATTCATCTCGCAGACATTGTGGAAGAGATAGAAATCAAAGTACTCCATCCCTGTCTTTTCAAGCTGCTTCTCAAATATCTCTTTTACCTTGGGCATATTTGAAAGGTCATAGCCCGGAAACTTGGAGGAAATGTAAAAGCTCTCCCTGGGATACTTCGCAAGAGCTTCGCCCAGAACAATCTCTGACTGCCCGTTGTGATAGCCCCAGGCTGTGTCGTAATAGTTGATACCGCCGGACATAGCCTTATCGATCATCTCATATGTCTTCTCTCTGTCGATGTTGCCATCATCGCCGTCAATCACGGGAAGTCTCATTGCGCCGAAGCCAAGTCCTGAAAGTCTTAAATCCTGAAAGTCTCTGTAAACCATAGCCATAACCCTCCTATATGAATTTATTTCACGTACGTATAAAGCGGATCCGGATAACGTCTACTCCCACTCAGCTTACCCTCTCTTATACATAGGGATAGTCTGCAGCTTGTGCAGATTCATCACGTGGAGTCTGTCTATCTTCTCTTTTATCTCCTGATCTTCTATCTCGCCTGTCCTTACGTACTTATCAAGCATTGCATAGGTAAATCCAAGCTTGTCCTCATCTGACATTCCGGAAAGCCCGTCAGATGGAGTCTTGTGGATAAGCTCGGAGGGAAGTCCCAGCTCATCGCCAATCTGAAGCATCTCGCATACAAGGAAGTCAGAGCATGGGCTGAAATCGCCTGCTGCGTCTCCGTACTTGGTTGAATAGCCAACATAGTCCTCGGAGGCATTGCAGGTATTAGCCACACGTCCACCCTCAGGAAGAGACTGTGCAATTGCATAAAGAGTGGTCATGCGAAGCCTGGGCGGAGTGTTAATGATGGCATCCTTGCCGGGCTCAACACCTGCTGCCCTAAGGGCCTTTATTTCGCCCTCAAAGGCCTCCGCGATATTTACTGTATAATTCCTGATTCCGAGGAGCTCTACAACCTTCTGCGAATCCGAGATGTCTTTTTGCTCGCCGTTAGGCATCATAACGCCTACCACGCGCTCTTTTCCCAGAGCCTTAACAAGGAGCGCTGCTACGATGGTAGAATCCTTGCCACCGGAAATACCGACGACTGCACTGGCCTTGGGGCCGCTCTTCTCAAACCAGTCCTGAATCCAGGCGACGATGTTTTCTATTTCTAATTTTGCGTTGAAATTATTCATGTTTTCCTCCCCTAGTTGGGATTCTCACTAGACTCGAAAGTACCTCGTCAAGTGTTCACCCAGGGCTCGCACTAGCTTCGTGGAATACCTCAGCAAGTGCTCTGCTCCTCATTCTCCATCCTCCAATTAATACATCTCTGAAGGTAATCAACGTAGTCAGGGTTCTTGCACATTCCCTTGCCTTCAACATCCGAAACCTTAGCGACATCCTGTCCGTTGCAGGCTGTGGTCTTCATGACGATGTTGAGCGCAGGAACCTTGGTGTCGTTTGAGATATATGTTCCGATTCCGAAAGCAACCCTGGCTCTTCCGGCAAAGTGTGCGTTGATATCGTTGGCGCGCTTGAAATCAAGGCTGTCACTAAAGAGCAGTGTCTTTGTGGCAGGATCTATGCCAAGGCTCTCATAGTGCTTTATCATCTTCTCGCCCCACTCGATCGGATCGCCGGAGTCATGTCTTACACCTGAGAACAGAGTTGAGAATGTCAGCTGGAAGTCACGCAGGAAGCAGTCTGTGGTGATCGCATCCGTAAGCGCTGTTCCGTTTAAGATTCCGTACTCTTTTACCCAGTAGTCCAGAGCATACCAGTTTGAGTAAGCAGGATTGTGCTTGTGATTACCCTGGCCTACGCACATGATCCACTCGTGAGCCATGGTTCCGACAGGAGTGACGTTATGCCTCTTGGCAAGAAGGACATTTGATGTTCCAACAAACTTAGAGCCCGTTCCGTCAAGCTTAGCTTCCTTTAACTTAAGTACTGCCAGTTCCTGAGCTTCAGCAGACAGGCGCCTCCTAAGGCCAAACTCTGAGAATGCCCCAATCTTGTATGTTCCGTCTGTCAAAAGAGCTATCTTCTCATCGAGCTTTTGCTCAAAGGATTCCATGAGCTCCTCATAGTCATAATTCATTCTGAAATATACTTCGTTAACAATGGCTAGTGTTGGGATCTCATACATTGATGTGTTGAGCCATGTTCCGTTTGTCTCGATGGAAAGTCCGCACTCAGCATCTGTTGTGATTGTGAAATCCTCGTATCTTGGGTGCCACAGTCTAAGGAAATCAACGTAGGACTTCTTGATCCACTTGATACCAGCAAGGTAGTTAAGCTCGTCCTCTGTAAAGTTGAGGTCGCAGTATAGATAGATCTGTCTCTTTATCTCCTCAACCATCTCAGGTGTGAACTTCACGTCCTTGTTACGGCACCTGAATGTCCAGGTTGTTGTGTAATCGGGGAAGTTGTGATAGATTGCCTGTCCCATTGAAAATTTGTACAGGTCTGTTTCAAGTAAGCTGTCAATAATTGGATTCATTGGATCCTCCTCTAATTTTCCTGTCTTAAGCAGGTAATTTCTAAATACAACATTTATGTCATCTGACAGATCCATAGGATTTTCACGGATTTCGGTTCCGCTCACCTGCACAATGGTTCGATCCACCAGATTAAATGTATGATCCGGATAAATTGGCCCGAGCTTCTCTACATAGGAAGGCTCACCCGTATACCAGTTAAAGTGCGCGCTGTCCGGGGCTATCCCTGCGGATGAAAAGAGTTCTTTCCCCCATGCAACCCAGTTCTCATGAGTAAAGGTCCCGTCAAGCCCTATCTTCTTGTCATCAATAAGAGCCACGGTTACTCTCGGGTTATCTCTGAACATCTCTTTTACCAGCTTGTGTCGCACAGTAAAAGGAAGGAAGTCTTTTCCCCTGTCCTCCTGATAACCGCAAACTGCGATGATCATCCTGTCATTCTCGTCCAAAGCTCTTTTCACAAGAGATTCATGTCCCTTATGAAACGGAATAAAACATCCGAAAACAATTCCTATATTATCCATAGGCCATCTCCTACAAATTATTCAAGCGCCTGCTTGATATCAGCGATAAGGTCTTCCTTGTCCTCAAGTCCGCAGCTCATTCTTACAAGCCCTGCAGGGATTCCTGCCTCAAGGAGCTGCTCATCGGTCATCTGTCTGTGTGTTGATGTCGCAGGATTCAGGCAACATGTTCTGGCATCTGCAACGTGTGTCTCGATGGCAGCCAGTTTAAGCTTCTTCATAAAGCTCTCTGCAGCTGCTCTTCCTCCCTTAAGCTCGAAGGAAACAACTCCGCATCCGCCGTTTGGCATGTACTTCTGAGAAAGCTCATAGTAAGGATCTGTCTCAAGTCCCGGATAATTGACCTTAGCAACTTCCTCTCTTGTCTGAAGGAATCTGGCTACCGCAAGTCCGTTCTCGACGTGGCGAGGCATACGAACATGCAGTGACTCAAGACCAAGATTTAAAAGAAATGCATTCTGAGGTGACTGTATGCATCCAAGATCACGCATGAGCTGCGCTGTAGCCTTGGTGATAAATGCTCCCTCGTTTCCGAACTTCTCGGCGTAAACAATTCCGTGATAAGACTCATCGGGAGTTGTAAGTCCGGGATACTTATCGGCGTGAGCCATCCAGTCAAACTTGCCGGAATCTACGATAGCTCCGCCTACTGCTGCTCCGTGTCCGTCCATATATTTGGTTGTTGAATGAGTTACGATATCTGCTCCCCACTCAATAGGTCTGCAGTTTACAGGTGTTGGGAATGTGTTGTCCACGATAAGCGGAACTCCATGCCTATGGGCTGCATTTGCGAATTTCTCAATATCAAGAACTGTAAGAGCAGGGTTAGCAATAGTCTCCCCAAACATTGCTCTTGTGTTGTCCTGAAATGCTGCATCCAGCTCCTCATCTGAAGCTGTCGGTGAAACGAATGTCACATCAATTCCCATCTTCTTCATGGTAACCTCAATGAGATTGAAGGTTCCGCCGTAAATTGATGAAGAAGCTACGATATGGCTTCCCGCCTCACATATATTAAACAGTGCAAAAAAGTTTGCTGCCTGTCCCGAAGATGTCAGCATTGCTGCAGTGCCACCCTCCATGGCAGCTATCTTGGCTGCAACATGATCATTGGTGGGATTCTGAAGCCTTGTGTAAAAATATCCTGAAGCTTCCAGGTCAAAGAGCTTACCCATATCCTCGCTGGTGTCATACTTAAAAGTAGTAGACTGAATGATCGGTATCTGCCTTGGCTCTCCGTTTCCGGGAGTATATCCCGCCTGTACACACTTTGTTCCAATTCCCTGCTGACTCATCTGTTATTCCTCCAAAGAACTTATTCAATATTTCATAGTATGTGACTTGCTTCACCACATTACAGTATTATACTAGCATCGCCAGGAAAAGTATAGCGCTGTGAGTCATCGGGTGAGTCAACGGGGACGTTTCAGTTTGACTCATTATGAGTCATTGGGGACGTTTCAGTTTGACTCATTTTTCTACGCCCAAAGGGCACTTTTGACGTTATATGTAGAACATTTTAGAGCTTCAAAACTTTATACGCCTATTTTTCTACGCCCAGAAGCCACTTTTTGCCATATAGGTAGAAAAGATTTTTACAGGCATCTTCATTTTCTACGCCCATAAGGCACTTTTATCGCTATATGTAGAAAATATGCCCGTCTATACTTCTCATGCCCTAATTTTTCTACGCCCAAAGACCACTTTTCCCTCTATATGTAGAAAATCCACCACACCTCAGAAAACCACTACACGATAAATAATTTGATGCCTAACACTTCAGCCTCATTTCAGTCATCGGCCTCCGGATCAGCAGTTTCGGGTTCTTCACCTTATCTCTGTACCGGCAAAAATGGTCCCCTGACTCCGTCCCTCGGGCCAAAAATGAAGGCAAAAAAGCGAGGCCGAAAGGCCTCGCCTATGGTAATCTATCCAAACGAATTACAGAAGATGTGCTCTGAGCTCTTCTGGGCTCTGGCTTGAAAGATATGCAGGTGGAATGTCGAGCATAGTCTTGCAGCCTTTAGCGCCCTCTGCCTGGAGCTTATATGCTGCTCTTGCAACAGCTACAAGAACGCTGGTTGTGAACTCTGGGTTTGAATCAAGCTTTAAGCTGTACTCGATGATGTGGTTGTGCTCCTTGTCAGCGCCGGTCTTGCCGCTTCTGAACACAAATCCGCCGTGAGCCATTCCGCTGTGGTTCTTTAAAAGCTCTTCTTCACTGATGAAGTGCACTGTTGTGTCATAATCAGCGAAATAGTTGGGCATTTCTTTGATCTCTTTTTCTACGGCTGCTGCGTCAGCGCCTTCCTCAAGAACAACGAAGCACTCTCTTGTGTGCTTGTCTCTTGTTGTGAGTTCAGGGTTCTTGCCGCTTCTGACTGCCTCAAGAGCGCTCTCTACAGGGATTGTGTACTGCTTGGCATTCTTGACACCTTTGATTCTTCTGATAGCATCTGAGTGTCCCTGTGAAACTCCCTTGCCCCAGAATGTGTAGTCGTTTCCGTCAGGAAGGATAGCGTTTGAATATACTCTTGCCAGAGAGAACATTCCGGGATCCCATCCGCATGAGATAACAGCTACCTTACCTGCCTCTTTGGCTGATGCATCAACATTTGCAAAGTGCTCAGGAATCCTTGCGTGAGTGTCAAAGCTGTCTACCACGTTAAAGAGCTTTGCATACTCAGGAGTCTGAACAGGAAGGTCAGTTGCGCTTCCGCCGCACAGGATCATAACGTCAATCTTGTCTTTCCAGTCAGCAGCTTCACTAACTGAAACTACAGGAACACCGGCTGTTCTGATCTGTAGAGATGACGGATCTCTTCTTGTGAAAACAGCTGCAAGTTCCATGTCAGGAGCTGATGCAACTGCAAGTTCTACGCCTTTTCCAAGGTTACCGTAACCAAGGATACCGATTCTGATACTCATTAAATTTCCTCCTCCAAACTAATAAATCTCGTGCAATTAAAGTGTATTATACATCAAAAAATGTTATACTAAAAGAAAAAAGGGGGTTTTTGGGTATGCTAAGTGAGTACACCAAGATACCAGCATCAATGAATTCGAATGTGGCCCTCAAAATAATTCCCGGCCACTATGCTACCACCCACTCTCACATAACCAATTATATGGAGATTGGTACCATGAAGACACGTTGCAGCGAAGCTCATGGTGTAGCAACAATTCTTGCCATGCACTATACGATCTCTACACCGGTAGATACAATTGTATGTGCTGACGGAACTGAAGTTATCGGAACTTATCTCGCAGAAGAACTCACAAGAGCCGGAGTTCTCAACTACAATGCACACAGAACAGTCTATGTCATTGCACCTGAGTACACATCAAGCGGTCAGATCATCTTCCGTGATAATCTCCAGCTTGCCATCCGTGGCAAACACGTACTGCTTCTTATGGGCTCACTTACAACCGGAAGAACCTTAGAGCATCTCATAGAAGGTGTAC
The DNA here is from genome assembly GCA_946623755.1 of uncultured Butyrivibrio sp. GTDB lineage: Bacteria > Bacillota > Clostridia > Lachnospirales > Lachnospiraceae > Butyrivibrio. Next base: position 39,397 of record CAMORK010000017.1, read on the forward strand.
GCTATTACGGAGCCAATGTGTCCGGTGCCTGCGCAATCTTCAGTGCTGTCAAGGAAGTTGATGGAATACTTGTAAATTCCGTATTCCACCCTGAGGAAATACCTAACTACCAGTCATATTCACCGGCTGAATGTCCTCTTTGCAAAGATGGCGTTCCGATCGATGCACTGGTAAACAGTTTTGGCTACAGCGAGCTAAAATAAACAGAGTATCAGACAGGGTTGGCACTGGGAGCATCAGCGCCAACCCTTTTTATTTATGGAGGATGAAATGGGAAAAAAGTCTATTAAAGAGGACAAGAACACTTACTTTGTTGCCAGGGAGGAAGCAGGTCTTACAAGAGCACAGGCCAGCGAGCTCATCGGAACCATCAGTGAGAGCCGCCTTGAGAAGCTTGAAACAGGCAAGACAGCCATCGTCCCCGAAGACGTTGTTGATATGGCTCTTGCTTACAAAAAGCCTGAGCTCTGTAACTATTACTGCACACATGAATGTCGTATAGGAAAAGACTCTGTTCCGGAAGTCAGGAATGCCAGCCTCTCAGAAATCGTTCTGGGTATGCTCGCTGCCCTTAACTCTCTTGACGACCAGAAAAACCGCCTCATCGACATCACAGCGGACGGTGTCATCTCAGATGATGAGCTTGCGGACTTTGTAAAAATCGAAAAGCAGCTCGATCTTATCGATTCCACAGTAGAGTCTCTTAAAATCTGGGTTGCAAGCACCATTGCCGACGGTAAGATAGATAAAAGTAAGCTTCAAAATCTGAGGAAACAATAAAAAGTATTATAAAATTTAATTTCATCGGTCATTCAGAAGTTCTAAGCGCTTATTTCAGATTAGCCCTGATGTAATTCCAAAGCTCTGTTGTGGGCTGAGGAAAATAGTGAATCCCGTCAGCTTCACTTACAATTATGCTACTGCTATTGCTAATGTAGGAGTAAAGGTCTATGATCTTTACTCCTCTTTGATTGGCCCAGTCCACCAGAGAGTTGTTGTAGTTGATCTGTCTGAAATTCTCGTAATGTGTCCGGTCAAATTCCGTTGCCAGATACTGATCCGCAGTAGGTCCAACGGTGCAGACAACTATACTTTTGCCCTGAGCTATCAATGAGTCATAGTATGGACCGTACTGACTAAAATCGCCGTAGCTGTTACATCCCATGATAGTAAGAAGGGTATCAAAATTATCAATACCGTGGGCACCTATTGCCTCGCCAAGAAAGCCAAAACCTTCTGCATCCCGGCAGTACACAGTGATCCCGTCGTACACTCCTCCGAGAATCTCGCTCTGGTCTCCGGTGAACATATCCACAGTTCTGGAATCCCCCACTGCAAGGATCCTGCCGTATTCCTTCTCAGGCTCAGGAAGCTTAACATTTCCGCTTGTCACAGATACGAAGCTGACTATCATAGCAATTATGATGGAAAAGACCTTTTCCATAGACAATGTCTCCTTTTCTCAGTACTCCATGATTTTATTCAGAATATCAATTTGATCTCCACAGTACTTAGTATACACAGAAGTCATCGCATTTCGAAACTTGCTCTTCTCATCTGCCGTAAGCTCGATAACTGTTATCCCGCTTTTTTCTGCCACTTCTCTGGAGCTCTTTTCACGCTCCTCCCAGAGGGTCCTCTCGTACAAAGCAGACTCTCTTGCACACTCCTCAAGGATTTTCTGATCCCCCTCAGGAAGCTTGTCCCAGATTGCTTTTGAGCAGATCTGAAGCTCCGGAACCCTTGTGTGCTCATCTATGGTGTAGTATCTTGCGACAATGTAGTGTCTCATAGCCTCGTATGAAGGCCAGTTGTTTTCAGCGCCATCAACTATTCCCTGCTCAATCGCAGAGTAAACTTCCGAATACACGATCTTGGATGGATTTGCTCCAAGAGCCGATACCATATCAGCCATCATGTCGGATTCCTGAACTCGTATATTCATGCCCTTAAGATCCTCCAGGCATGTGATCAATGTCATTAAGTTAGCATTGTAACACGAGGGAAAAGTTTTAAAGAGGATGTT